>NZ_JARJBC010000009.1:0-272877 GCF_029269905.1 Streptomyces silvisoli
CCCCCCCCCCCCCCCCCCCCCCGCCCCTGTGTTGACGCTGTGCCGGATCCCCCGGTTACGACACCACCGCCGGGTCGGCTGATCGGGCCGCCTTCTCGCTGTTGTCTTCGTCACCCACGGCGATACCGCGCCGCTTGGACGCGTAGACCGCGCCGACGATCACGAGCAGCGCGAGCGCCGCCACACCGATGCGCAGCGGCAGGCTCGCCTTGTCGCCGTAGGAGTAGGTGACGATGGCCTGCGCGATCAGCAGTGAGACCAGGTTCATCACCTTCAGCAGCGGGTTGATGGCCGGTCCCGCGGTGTCCTTGAACGGGTCGCCGACGGTGTCGCCGATCACCGTGGCGGCGTGGGCGTCGCTGCCCTTGCCGCCGTGGTGGCCGTCCTCGACCAGCTTCTTGGCGTTGTCCCAGGCACCACCGGAGTTGGCCAGGAAGACCGCCATCAGCGTGCCGGTGCCGATCGCGCCCGCGAGGTACGAACCGAGCGCGCCCACACCGAGCGAGAAGCCGACGGCGATCGGCGCCAGCACCGCCAGCAGGCCAGGCGTGGCCAGTTCGCGCAGCGCGTCCTTGGTGCAGATGTCCACCACCCGGCCGTACTCGGGCTTCTCGCTGTAGTCCATGATCCCCGGGTGCTCCCGGAACTGGCGGCGCACCTCGAAGACCACCGAACCCGCCGACCGGGAAACCGCGTTGATGGCCAGTCCGGAGAACAGAAAGACCACCGCCGCGCCGAGCAGCAGCCCGACCAGGTTGTTCGGCTGCGAGATGTCCAGGCTCAGGGCCAGCCCGTGGGCGGCCGGGCCGACGCTGGCCTTCGCCGCGCTGATGGCGTCGGTGAACGAGCCGAACAACGCGGTGGCGGCGAGCACGGCGGTGGCGATGGCGATGCCCTTGGTGATGGCCTTGGTTGTGTTGCCGACCGCGTCGAGGTTGGTGAGCACCTGGGCGCCCTCGCCCTCGACGTCACCGGACATCTCGGCGATGCCCTGCGCGTTGTCGGAGACCGGGCCGAAGGTGTCCATCGCGACGATCACGCCGACGGTGGTGAGCAGACCGGTACCGGCCAGCGCCACCGCGAACAGCGCGAGCGTCAGCGAGCCGCTGCCGAGCAGGAACGCGCCGTAGACGGCGAGGCCGATCAGCACCGCCGAGTAGACCGCGGACTCCAGGCCCAGCGAGACACCGGAGAGCACCACGGTGGCCGGGCCGGTGAGCGAGGTCTTGCCCACGTCCCGGACGGGGCGCCGGTTGGTCTCGGTGAAGTAGCCGGTGAGCTGCTGGATGAGGGCGGCGAGCACGATGCCGATGGCCACCGCGACCAGAGCCATGATCCGCGGGTTGCCGCTGTGGCTGGTGATCGACGCGGGAACGCCCTTCAGATCGGCGTAGCGCGCGGGCAGGTAGACGAATACCGCGGCCACCACGAGAGCCAGGGAGATCGTCGCGGAGACGAAGAATCCGCGATTGATCGCGGTCATTCCACTGCGATCACGACGGCGCGGCGCGACCGCGAAGATTCCGATCATCGCAGTGATCACACCGATCGCCGGGACGAGCAGCGGAAACGCCAGCCCTGAATTGCCGAAGGCGGCCTTGCCGAGGATCAGCGCGGCGACCAGGGTCACCGCGTAACTCTCGAACAGGTCGGCCGCCATACCGGCGCAGTCGCCCACGTTGTCGCCCACGTTGTCCGCGATCGTCGCGGCATTGCGCGGGTCGTCCTCCGGGATGCCCTGCTCGACCTTTCCGACCAGGTCGGCGCCCACGTCGGCGGCCTTGGTGAAGATGCCGCCGCCGACCCTCATGAACATCGCGAGCAGCGCGGCGCCGAAGCCGAAGCCTTCCAGCACCTTCGGGGCGTCCGCCTTGTAGACGAGCACCACCACGGACGCGCCGAGCAGGCCGAGGCCCACGGTGCACATGCCGACGACGCCGCCGGTGCGGAAGGCGATCTTCATCGCCCGGTGCGACACGGTCGTCAGATCGGCCGCGGGTGCGTCGGGGCCCGGTGTAGCGGCCCGGGCGGCAGCGGCCACGCGGACGTTGCTGCGTACCGCGAGCCACATGCCGAGGTAGCCGGTGGCCGCCGAGAAGACCGCGCCCACCAGGAAGAACACCGAACGCCCGATGCGCTGCGTCCAGTTGTCCGCGGGCAGCAGCATCAGCAGGAAGAAGACCACCACGGCGAACACGCCGAGGGTGCGCAACTGCCGTTTGAGGTAGGCGTTCGCGCCCTCCTGCACGGCGGCGCCGATCCGCTTCATGGCCTCGGTGCCCTCGTCGGCGGCGAGCACCTGGCGGACCAGGACGATCGCGACGAGCAGCGCGGCAACGGCGACGGCGGCGATGACGAGTACGAGGGCGCGGTTGCCGCCGGTCAGCACGGCCGCCGCTGCGAGCGGTTGGTGAAGCTGGGTTGGGTCCTGCACGTGAGGGGTGAGAGGCCCCGCCATTCGTCCTCCTTGACGTTTGGCACGTGGGCGCGCGGCTTCTGCGACTGCAACGGCCGCGGCGCTCAGGCTGCTTGAGCTAACTGAGCAAAGATGGACGGATTGTAGGTAGCGGGAACGGATCAAAACAGGGCGCAGGAACGAGAATTCGCCGGTGACATGCGTACGGAACGGGCTGACAAATTCCAGGACCGTTCCAGAAATCACCGTTTACGGTGAACGGCGAGGCGCGCGGTAGACCCCGAATTGATCATTGGCATTGATCAAGGAGTTGACCACGGAGATCACCTGGACGCCTTGGACTGTGTGATTCCCGAGGCCCGTGGGGTTTTTGGTACACCACGATCCCTGGGCGCGCGAGGCGTCGGCGCGTGTGGCTCCGGGCACATGGAAAAGGCGCCCCGCGGGGCGCCTGAAGATCAAAAAGCTGGGCTGGGCCGCCGGGCTACGGCAGCTCGACCGTCGGCGTGGTCGGCCAGCTCATCCGGATGACGCCGCCGCCCGGACCGGAGGTGACCTCCACGTCGTCCACCAGTCCGCTGATCACCGCGAGGCCCATCGTGCCCTCGTCCTCGGCCTCCTCGGCCCCGGGCTCCCCGGCAGCCGGGGCGGGGTGCCCGGCGGCCTCGTCACCGGTCCGCGAGCCGGGGCCGGAGGAGGTCTCCGGCACCTCGTCCCCGACCTCGATGGAGAACTTCTTCTCCTCCTCGGTCAGCACCACGCGCACCGGCATGTCGACACCGTTGCTGCGGTGCAGTCCGACGGCGCGCGTGCAGGCCTCACCCACGGCGAGCCTGACCTCGTCGAGCACGGCCTCGTCCACCCCCGCGCGGCGCGCCACCGCGGCCGCCACCAGGCGGGCGGTGCGGACGTGCTCAGGCAGGGCGCTGAAGCGCAGTTCGACGGTGGCCATGGCCTCCCCCTCGGGCGAACGCGGGCGTGCTTGACAGGGGTCCGGGCTACTGCGATACCCGGTACCCCCGTACTCGGTCAATCACGGAGATCACACTGACGACGCTACGCCGCCAGGCTCAGTCCGTGGCGTTGACAGCCTCTTCCACCGAGGTGTGGATCGGGAACACCTTGGTCAGACCGGTAATACGGAAAATCTTCAAAATGCGCTCCTGGTTGCACACCAGTCGCAGCGAGCCCTCATGGGCGCGCACCCGCTTGAGCCCACCGACAAGCACACCAAGGCCGGTGGAGTCGAGGAAGTCCACGCTCTCCATGTCCACGACCAAGTGGTAGCTGCCGTCGTTGACGAGCTCGACCAGCTGCTCGCGCAGCTTGGGCGCGGTGTATACATCAATCTCGCCACCGACCTCGACGACCGTACGGTCGCCAACGGTCCGGGTCGACAGGGACAGGTCCACGGATCCTCCAGCACCTTGCATCGAGCGGTCGCCCCCCATGGATCGGCAGCCGCGATGGCATTCAATCACTTACCACCGGGCCAAGACGACGCCTTGAAGCGATTGTCCGTCATGCCGGTGACACACTGAGTGCCGATGGCCCACGATGATCCACCGCAGTCCGCGCACGGTCGCCCTACCCCAGCCACGGTCCTGCACCGAATCGCAGCGGGGGCGGGCCGCGCCGCGCGTGTCACTCATACGGAGCACTTGCCCCCTAGAACCGGTCGGCATGCCGATTGGCCTGATCAGATCCGCTCCGAAGTGGTCGACGCGATCCGCGCGGCCGGGATCGCCCGCCCGTGGGAGCACCAGGCCCAGGCCGCCCGACTCGCCCTGCGCGGCGAATCCGTGGTGGTCGCCACCGGAACCGCGTCCGGGAAGTCACTGGGCTATCTGGCCCCCGTCCTCAGCACGCTGCTGACCGGATCCGAGGCGCCCAACGGGCGGGGCGCCACCGCGCTGTACCTCGCCCCCACCAAGGCGCTCGCCGCCGACCAGCGGCGCGCCGTGGCCGAGCTGGCCGCCCCGCTCGGCACCGCCATCCGGCCCGCGGTCTACGACGGCGACACGCCGTACGAGGAACGCGAATGGGTGCGCCAGTACGCGACCTATGTGCTCACCAACCCCGACATGCTGCACCGCGGCATCCTGCCCGGACATCCCCGCTGGGCCTCCTTCCTGCGTCAACTGGCGTACGTGGTGATCGACGAGTGCCACACCTACCGCGGCGTCTTCGGCTCGCACGTCGCCCAGGTGCTGCGGCGGCTGCGCCGGGTGTGCGCCCGGTACGGCGCGAATCCGGTCTTCCTGCTCGCCTCGGCCACGGCCGCCGACCCGGCGGCCGCCGCTGGACGGCTCACCGGCGTGTCGGTGACCGAGATCACCGAGGACGCCTCCCCGCGCGGCGAACTGGTCTTCGCGCTGTGGGAGCCGCCGCTGACCGAGCTGAGCGGGGAGCGCGGCGCCCCGGTACGCCGCACCGCGACCGCCGAGTCGGCCGACCTGCTGACCGACCTGGTGGTCCAGGGCACCCGCACAGTGGCCTTCGTGCGCTCCCGGCGTGCCGCCGAGCTGATCGCGCTGCTCGCCCAGGACAAGCTCGCCGCCGTCGACCGCTCGCTGCCCGGCCGGGTCGGCGCCTATCGCGGTGGTTATCTGCCGGAGGAGCGCCGGGCGATCGAGCGAGAGCTGCACAGCGGCCGCCTGCTCGGCCTCGCCTCGACCACCGCCCTGGAACTGGGCGTGGACATCTCCGGACTCGACGCGGTGCTGCTGGCCGGGTACCCGGGCACCCGGGCCTCGCTGTGGCAGCAGGCGGGCCGGGCCGGACGCGCGGGCCAGGGCGCGCTGGCGGTGCTCATCGCCCGCGACGACCCGCTGGACACCTTCCTCGTGCACCACCCCGAGGCGCTGTTCGACCGACCGGTCGAGTCCACCGTCCTGGACCCGGACAACCCCTATGTCCTCGCGCCCCACTTGTGCGCGGCCGCCGCCGAACTCCCGCTCACCGAGGCCGATCTGGCGCTGTTCGGCCCCGAAGCGCCTGATCTCATACCCCAGCTGGAAAGGCGCGGCCTGCTGCGGCGGCGCCGGGACTCCTGGTACTGGACCAGGCGGGAGCGCGCCGCCGACCTCACCGACATCCGGGGCGAGGGCGGCCGTCCCATCCAGGTGGTCGAGGCCGCGACCGGGCGGCTGCTGGGCACCGTGGACCAGTCCGCCGCGCACGCCACCGTCCACGACGGCGCGGTCCACCTCCACCAGGGCCGCACCTATCTGGTGAGCCACCTGGACCTGGACGACAACGTGGCGCTGGTCGAGGAGGCCGATCCGCCGTACTCCACGATGGCCCGAGACACCACCGCCATCACCATCCTCGGCACGGAGACCGAGCAGCCGTGGGGCGAGGCGCGGCTGTGCTTCGGCTCGGTCGAGGTGACCCACCAGGTCGTCTCGTACCTGCGCCGCAAGCTGATCACCGGTGAGGTGCTCGGCGAGACCAAGCTCGATCTGCCGCCGCGCACGCTGCGCACCCGGGCGGTGTGGTGGACCCTGACCGACGACCAGCTGGAGCAGGCCCGTATCCACCCGGAGGAGCTGGCCGGGGCGCTGCACGCCGCCGAACACGCCTCCATCGGCATCCTGCCGCTGTTCGCGACCTGCGACCGCTGGGACATCGGCGGGGTCTCCTTCCCGCTGCACCCCGACACGGGCCTGCCCACCGTGTTCGTCTACGACGGCCACCCGGGCGGTGCGGGCTTCGCCGAGCGCGCCTACCGCACCGCCCGGGCCTGGCTCACGGCGACGCGCGAGGCGATCGCGGCGTGCGAGTGCGATTTCGGCTGCCCCTCGTGCATCCAGTCCCCCAAGTGCGGGAACGGCAACGACCCGCTGGACAAGCTGGCCGCGGTCCGTCTGCTGGACTGCGTGCTGGCCGCCGGTACCGGCGACGGCTGACGGCGGCCCGGCACGGGCCCGCACCCGGGCCGGTCCCATCGGCAGCAGTGGCCCACCGCCCGACACCTCCGCCACCACGTCGGCCACCTCGCCCCGCACCGAGCAGGACACCAGCCGCGCGCCCTGCGCCTCGGCGACCCGCGCACCGCACCGGCACGCGGCCTCCTGGCCGTCCAGCGCGTGGTCCGCGGCGGCAAGAGCTGCCAAGTCGGCGGCGCCGCCCGCCCGGTGACGCACCGCGACCGCCTGGCCCAGCGCGAGCAGAGCGGCGAAGACCGTGCACAGCGCTCCGATGAGCACCAGCGCCCAGATCGTGGCCGACCCGCGGTCCCGGCTCATCGGACCGCGTCCTCTGCCAGCGCCGCCGCCTCGGCGTGGACCGTCGCCGACAGCATCCCGGCCAGCCGTCCCGGCCCCAGTGAACGTGCGGTCACCCACACGCGCACCAGGTCGCCCTCGCGCCGCAGGTCGACAACGGCCCCGCGCGGAGCGGCAGTCGCCGCCGCGGCGAGCGCGGTGGCCCGCGGCTCGGATCGCGCGGCGGCCCGTGCCCCGGCCCTGGCGGCGTCCACGCAGCGGATCTGCGCGACCGCCGTCATCAGGCCCCACAGCAGCATCGTGGTGACCACCACCAGCACCGGGACCACCACCGCCGCCTCGGCGGTCACATAACCGCCGTCCGCGCGGCCCCGGCACACGGCTGGTTCAGAAGGAGACATCGAGCGCCCTCTTGATCATCCCGCTGAGCGCCGAACTCACCGCGCCACTGGTGACGACCTTGTACAAGACGGCGGCGAAGGCGCAGGCGGCCAACGTCCCCACGGCGTATTCCGCGGTGCTCATCCCGGCATCGGCGGCGGCGGCCCGTACCGCGCGCCACCGGCCGCGCAGCCGATCGGCGAGGCCCGCTTTCTCCGCTGTGTGTTTCGTCGCGAACATCTTTCCCCCTGAGGTGAGTTGTGTTGTGTGTGGTGAATGCGCCGTGCGGGAACGGCGTTTCGCCCCTGCTCCCCGACGGCCCGTGAGATGTGGTCCGGTGCCTGGTCCGCTCGTTGGGCGTCACCTCGCCCGTGTCATCGCTTCCGCCAGCCCGATGACCACCGGAACCACGCCGATCACCAGGAAGGCCGGAAGGAAGCACAGGCCCAGTGGTGCCGTCGCCAGCACCCCGGCGCGGCGCGCCCTGCCGTTGGCCGAGCGGGTCCGTTCCGCGCGGTACTCGGCGGCCAGCCGTGAGACGGCGGCCACGGGCGGCACTCCGGTGGTGGCGGCACGGGCCATCCAGCGCCCAAGTCCGTCCGCTCCGGGGTGCGTTCCCAGCCGTGTCCAGCACTGGACCGGGTCCGCGCCGAGCCGCAGTTCCGCCGCGACCCTTCGCATCGCCTCGCCCAGCGGCCCGTCGAGGGTGCGGCCCACGGCGTCGGCGGCGTCCGCCGGGGTGGCCCCCGCCATCAGGCAGGCGGCCAGCAGATCCGCCGCGAGCGGCAGTTGGCGGCCCGCGCCGGGCGTTTCCTGCCCGGCCGAGGGTCTGGGCCTTCGCCGCCATCGGCGTATGCCGTACGCCCCGGCGAGTCCGACCACTCCCCCGGCCGCGCCGCCCACCAGCACGCTCAGCCCGATCCCGGTGGCCACCGGCGCCGCCCACTCCCGCAGCCCGCGCCGGGCGGCCAGGCGCAGGCCGGGCCACCGCTCACGCCGTACGGGCTCGATGCCGAGCAACCACTCGCGGCGTCGTCTGGCCGTGCGCTGCCCCTGCGCCGACACCAGCGCCAGCACTGTGCACAGGAGGGCCACCGCGAGCGCTCCCGCCATCCCCAGCCTGTGGACAACGTTCCCGCTCATGTCGCCTCCTGTGCGGCGCTGACGATACGAGCGGTCCATGCCAGCCCGGCCCACTCCAACGCACCGCCGACCAGCAGGCAGCCGAGCCCGGCGGGGGTGCGCAGCAGCACCCGCAGCGGATCGGCGCCGAGGGTGGCACCCAGCACCACCCCGAAGGCCGGAAGCAGTGCGAGCATCGCGGCGGTGGAACGCGGCCCCGCCAACTGGGCGCGCAGGTCCTCGCGTTGGTCGCGCTCGGCCCGCAGGACGGCGGCCACCCGGTCGAGGCCGTCGGCGAGTCCGGCGCCGCCGTTCACCGACACCTCCCAGCACGCCGCGACACCTGCCAGCCCCTCCGCACCCGGTCTGGCGGCCACCCGCCTGAGCGCGCTCGGCACATCCCCGCCGAAGCGGGCCGCCGCCAGCAGCGGCGTCACGCACTCCGCCCCGTCGGGGCCGTCCGGGCCGCGCAGCCGTTCCACCCCCTCGGCCAGCGCGACATCCGGCGGTCGGCCCGCGCGCAGGTCTCCGGCGACCGCCGCGCACAGACCGGCCACGGCCTCCTGCCATCGCTCGGCCCTCCGGCGCCGATCCCGGGCCCGCAGCACGCGGCGCACATACGGGGTGGCGAGCGCGCCGACCAGCGCCGGGACCGGCGAGTGCGCGAGCAGCGCCAGCACCGTCCCGGCCACCGGGCACCACATCTCGCGGCCGAACCGGATCCCCAACCGGCCCTCGACACGCGCCCTGCCCCACCGCAGCACGTCCCGCACCTGCCCGCCATACGCCCGCCAGCGCGGCGCGCCCGCAGGTGCCGCGTCGGCCCGAGCCCCGTCCGCGAGCATCAACCGGGCCCTGCGTACCGCCTCGTCCTGCCGGTGCAGCCGCCACACGGCGCCCGCCGCGCACACCGCCGCACACCACACCGTGAGCAGTTCCGCGTTCCTCATCGGGCACCCCGCTCGCACAGCGCGGCCAACCGCGGCCAGCCGCGCTCCCGCCCATAGCGGCCGTCCGTGCCGCGCACCACGGCCGGAACGGTGCCGACCAGCCCGCCGCCGTCCCGCTCCAGCACATGGATCTCGGCGACCCGGCGCCGCCCCGAGCGGTCCCTGGCCAGATGGACGACGACCGACAGCGCGGCGGCGAGCTGGCTGTGCAGCGCGGCGCGCCCCAGCCCGGCCGTTGACCCCAGCGCCTCAAGCCTGGCCGGCACATCGCAGGCCGCGTTGGCGTGCACGGTGCCGCAGCCGCCCTCGTGGCCGGTGTTGAGCGCGGCGAGCAGGTCCAGCACCTCGGGCCCGCGCACCTCGCCGACCACCAGGCGGTCCGGCCGCATCCGCAGTGCCTGCCGGACGAGGTCCCGCAATGTCACGGTGCCGATGCCCTCTTGGTTGGCGGGTCGGCTCTCCAGCCGCACCACATGCGGGTGTTCGGGACGCAGTTCCGCTGAGTCCTCGGCGAGCACGATCCGTTCGCCCGTGCCGACCAGGCCGAGCAGCGTGCTCAGCAGCGTCGTCTTGCCGCAGCCGGTACCACCGCTGACGAGGAAGGACAGCCGGGCGTCGACCACCGCCCTTAGCAGCCGTGCCAGTTCGGCGTCCACGCTGCCCGCCTCGACCAGTTCGGCGAGGGTGAAGGCGCGGGTCCGCACCACCCGCAGGGACAGGCAGGGCGCACCGATCGCCACGGGTGGCAGCACCGCGTGCAGCCGGGTGCCGTCCGGAAGCCGCGCGTCGACCCAGGGCCGGGCGTCGTCCAGCCGGCGACCGGCGGCGGTCGCCAGACGCTGGGCGAGCTTGCGGACGGCCGCGGCGTCGCGGAAGCGGATTCCGGTCCGCTCCAGGCCCGAGCCACGGTCCACCCACACCTCGTCCGGTCCGTTGACCAGGACGTCGGTCACCCCGGGTTCGGCCAGCAGCGGCTCAAGCAGCCCGGCTCCGACCATCTCCGAGCGCAGTGCCCTGACCACGCCGAGCACGGCGGTGTCGCCGAGCAGCCGTCCCTGAGCGCGCAGCGCGGCGGCGACCGCGGATGCCGTTGGCTCGCTCCCGGTCTCGGCCAGGGTGAGCCGTACCGCGTCGAGCAGCGCCGCGCGGTCGGTCGGATCGGTGCGCGGGCGCCGGGTGTCCACGGCGTTCATACGGCAACACTCCCGCCACTGGGCAGCGCCTCGGCGAGGAACGCCGTGCAGAACCTGGCAAGCGGACCACGGCCGTTGCCACCGGGCGGCCTGCCGCCGTTGACGGCCTCCAACAGCCCCTGTTCCGGCGGGAGTTCACCGGCCAGCCGCAGCCTCAGCAGCCGGGCGATCTCCTGGTCGTCGAGGCCGGAGGGATAGGGGCCGCGGGCCACCACGCGTAGGTCGGGCAGGATCATGCCGATCCTGGACGCCACCCGGTCCGCCGCCGCGACGGCCCGCAGCTCGGCCGGGACGACGACCAGTCCGATGTCGATCTGGGACAGCGCCTCCACCACGCTGTCGTCCACCCGGCGCGGCAGGTCCACCACGACCACCCCGCCGCGCCGCCGGGCGGCGCCGAGGACCGAGCGCATCGCCTCCGGGGTGATGACCACCGAGTCGCCGCGATCCCAGCTCAGGACGCTGAGATCATGCAGCCGGGGCAGGGACTCCTCCAACGCCCCACCTTGCTAGTTACAGTTGACGCATGGCAGACACCATGCGGAAGTACCTGCGGGTCAGCAAGGACAAGGACGGCCAGGAACGCAGCGTCGGCGAGCAGGACGACGACCTGGACCACGACGCCAAGTCGAACGGCTGGAACCTCGGAACGTCATACAAGGAAGCGGGAGGCGTCTCGGCAAGCCGCTTCTCACGGAAGACCCGGGACGACTTCGCCCGGCTGCTGGCCGACCTGGAGAAGGGCACGTTCGGCGCCAACATCCTTGGCCTGTGGGAGTCGTCGCGCGGCTCGCGCCGCGTCGGCGAATGGGCCACGCTGCTCGACCTTCTGGAGGACGCGGGCGTTAGGGTCTGGGTGTCCACGCATCGCCGGTTGTACGACCCGGCCAACGGGCGCGACCGCAGGACGCTGCTGGAGGATGCCGTCGATTCCGAATTCGAGTCGTCCAAGATCTCGACTCGCACGCTCCGTACGGCCGCCTCTGAGGCTGCCAAGGGGCGCCCATGGGGGCCACCTCCGTACGGCTACCGCAGGGTGTACAACCCGAACACGGGCAAGCTCATCAACTGGGAGCCGGACCCCGAAGAGGCTCCCGTCATCCGGGAGATGTACAAGCGGCTCAGGCAGGGTCACAGCCTGCGGGAGATCTCGCAGGACTTCGCCAAGCGCGACATCATTGGCCGAAACGGTGCGCCGATCTCCCCGCAGAACCTCCGGTCGATGGCGATGCGCCCGGCCCATGCTGGCCTGCGCGTGCACCACGGGGAGACTGTCCGCGGCACGTGGGACGCGCTCGTGACCCCCGAGACGTTCTACGCGGTGCAGCGCCTCCTCACGTCACCCGAACGTAAGACGACACGGAACGGCCGCGCGGTGCACGAACTGACGATGATCATCCGCTGCGATGTGTGCGGCGGCCCGATGGCCGCTACATCATCCGGCACGCGGAAGAAGGGCGGCGGCTACGCGCGGTACCTGTGCCATGAGCGGCACTGTGTGCGGATCGAGAAAGCGGACGTGGATGCCCTGTTGATCGGAACCGAGGAGCAACCCGGCGTACTGCTCGCGTACTTGGCCAGCGACCGCGTGTACGCCGACCTTGCGCGGCCGGAAGGCGCCGACGAGCGCGCGCAGGCACTCCGCGACCTGATCGAGGAGGCGCGGGCCAACCTCGCGGAGGTAGAAGCCGCGAAGCCGGAGACCCTGGCCGAGGCGAAGATGTTCGCGAAGTCGGCCGAGACTCTGGCCGAGAGGATCAGTGGCCTGGAGGCGGAAGCACGCGCGCTGACGACCCCGGCCGCACTGCTCGACATCATGCAGCCGGGCGCCGACGTGTGGCAGCGCTGGCAGGCCGCGCCGATCTCCTCCCGCCGCGAGGTGGCGCGCCTCCTGCTCAGCCCCCGGTACCTGGGGGAGGTGCGCGTTCGCCGCAGCCCGGTGAAGGGGCATCAGGTCTCGGCCACCGACCGGATCACCTTCCGCCGAGAGGCGCCGCCCCGCTCCGGCTGAGGCAATCCAAGCGGTGGGAATCAGAGCTTTGCGGCAAGTTCAATGCCCGAGCTTTGTGGCCGACCCCATGGAGCCCTCCCCACCGCGAAATTGGGGCCGAGCAACGCCCCACAGGGCCGCGTCTGACGTGCATTCTGTAGATACCTACTGACGACAGGCCGGGAGGCACACCGTGTCGGATGATGCCGCTATGCAGGAGATAGCCGATGACAGAGGAACACGCCCTCGATCATTCAAGATCGAGGAATCCGAATGGAATCTCTTCCTCTGGCTCCAGAGGCGGCGGCGCACCAACGCATCCGCCGCGCTAAGGGGTTTCGTCTCGCGCTCGGTCGCAGATGCGATTGCGAGCGGCGAACTGCCCGTCAAGGAATCAGCCTGAATGGCCCCCGAGTCCGCCGTGGCCCCCGAGGACTTCATCGCCAGCATCGTCGCCGCCGCCCCTCCGCTGCGGGCGGAGGATGTCAGTGCCCTCCGAGGGCTACTCCCCGCGCCGGCCGCCCTGTTGGCCGATGAGCCTGCGCAGCGCACCGTGACCACGGAATGCGCCGCATGATGGCCGAATAGTTCCCAGCATCCGGACCACAGCTCGTGCTCCCCGGAAGCTTCCCCTTCTCCGCGACGCGAGCCATTGCCCGTCGCGTGGGAGTTCATCTTGGAGATCAGCCCAACAGAAAAGGCCGCCCCCACCTGGGCGGCCCTTCTGAAGAATCACGGTCCCGACAGCAACCGCTCTACTCCAACCATTTCCAGGATACCTCGCCGCGCCGACACCGGCCGCCGACGGCGCCGTGACCGTAAGGCCATCACGCGGGAACTCGATCGACGCCTCGGCGATCCGTACGGGGGAGACGACGAGTTTCAGCGAGACGTGGCGCGAGAGACGTGGCGCCACTTCACCGGCCTGAGCCTGTTCTCAGAGCTGACGCGCCACATCCTGTGTGAACAGGCCGGGGCGCTAGACCGGTGCACCTGCACGCGCTGCGCGGACATGCGCGGGTGCGCCGCGTGAGCTATGTCGACCTGGACGGGCCGCAGTGGTGCGACCAGTGCCAGGAAGTGATCGGGGTGGGGTGCGCATGCCCGGCGGCTCACCCCCCGGAATCCCGGCATGCCCGCCTACGCGCCATCGATCCGGCGCCCCCCGCGGACTTCGAGCAGCCGCAGGGAGAGCGCCCGCGCACGTGGCGCCCGCGCAACCTGGATGCCGTCCTTGACGGCACGTACCAGCCACCGCAGCCCACCGTTGGGCGTCGTGATGACGGGGTGGGTCTCTTCTACCCCGGACGGCAGCACGCCGTGGTGGGTGAGTCGGAGGGCGGCAAGACGTGGCTGCTGTCGCTGGCCGCCCTCACCGAAATGAACGCCGGTCACGGTGTGGCCTTCATCGATCCCGAGGACGACGCCCCGGGTGTCGTCGGCAGACTCCTTGCCCTTGGCGCCAACCCCGACGTGGTGCGTCGGCACTTCGCCTACATCCGGCCCGAGGAGCCCCTGACGCTGGCCAGCAGTGCCGACTTCGCGCAGGCGATCGGTGATCTCAGGCCGACCTTGGTGATTCTCGACGGCGTCACCGAGCTGATGGCGATGCACGGCATGGAGTTGAAGGACAACACCGACGTGGCCCGGTTCGGTCGCATGCTGCCGCGGCCCCTCGCCGAAACCGGCGCCGCCGTGGTCGTCTCCGACCACGTGGTGAAGGACCGCGAGGGACGCGGCCGTTACGCGCTCGGTGGTGTGCACAAGCTGAACGGCATCAACGGCGCCCAGTACGTGCTGGAGAGCCGGGCGCCGTTCGGTGTGGGCACGACCGGCCGGACGACGGTGCGCATCGCCAAGGACCGGCCCGGCCAGCTCAGGCGTCACGCCCTGCCGCACGGCAGCGGACTGCACTGGTTCGCCGACCTGACGCTGACCTCGCACCATGAGACGTTCGCTGAGGCCAGCCTGTCACCACCCGTCGCGCAGACCGGACCGTTCCGGCCCACGGCGCTCATGCAACGCGTGTCAGACGCTCTCGCGGGCGCACCAGAAGCCCTCAGCGTGCGCGGCGTGCAGGACCGCGTGACCGGCAACAAGGAAGCGATCCGTGCCGCGCTCGCGCGCCTTGTGGACGAAGGGTTCGTAGCGGTCGATGTCGGCCCCCGCAACGCACAACTCCACCGTCTCGTGAAGCCCTTCGGAGAGGGGGACGCATGACGACCGTACCCACCGTCCCCAACCGTCCCCCGACTGTCCCCACGGGGGCGGTCACCACGACCGTCCCCACCGTCCCCAGTGCCCCCGTAAGGGGGACGGTGGGAGTGGGGACAGTCAGCCACTCCCCCACTCACCGCACCCGCCCCACAGCGGACTCCCCTCGGAGAGCACCCGAGACCGGACAGACACAGACGGGAGGAAGGGACGCCACCCGTCCGGCAAACACCCCTAGGCCCGTTCCGCACCCCGGGACCCATGAACCAGGCCGTTCACAGTCCGGCGACGGGATTGTCTTCCCAGCGGTCCGCGTCCTCGATATAGGCCAGCAGCGCCCGGGATCCGTCTGCCCAACCGCCATGGCGCCCGATCCGTTCGAGGTTTGCGCCGTTGCGGCGCGCCGCGGTGGCGAATCCGCGCCGGAGACTGTGGCCGGTCCATTGGCCGACCAGTCCGGCCGCGTCGGCGGCGCGCGTCACGACGTCCGCAGCAGCGGCCGGAGTGAGACGACCGGTCGGATCCCCGATGGGCTGTCCCTTGCGGACCATGGGTGGCGCTATGCGCCCGTGTCGGTCGATGCGGACGAACAGGGGCCCGGCGGTCCGTCCGGCGCTGGCCATGGCGGTACGGAGCGCCCGGGAGGCTCGCACAGGGCATGTGGCGGGAACCTTGCCGTACGGAACGGCCACCTCCTGATCGTGGTGCGTCTTCCAGCGGCGCATGGTGACCAGCAGCCCGTCTTCCGTCTCGGCAACGTTCGCCAGGTCGAGCGTGACCAGCTCGGAGACGCGCGCCGCCGCGGCATAGCCGAGCAGCAGCAGCAACGCGTCACGGGCGCCCGCGAGCGTGCCGCGGTCAAGTGTGTCCAGCATGGCGCGCAGCGTGTCCGGTACGGCTGGGGCAGCGCGGCGCGGAGTGGCGGCCGGATCCTTCGTTTCGGCCAAACGGCGCCGGTAGCCGGTGAGAACCTTCCGGGCACCCATCGTCTCCGGCGCAGTCTCACCAGCCGCCCGGTGCGCCGTGCGGATGGCGGCGATGGCGCGTTCGATGCTGCTTGGCGCCAACGGGCGGCCGGTGCGCCCGCTCGGAGTGAGCGTCAGGTACGCGACGTACTCCGTAACCGTCTCCGCTGTAGCGGGCAACGGCCGGCGCCCGGTCGATGCGCACCATGCGGCGAATGCCGTCATGTCCGAGCTGTAGGCGCGTTGAGTCGAGTCAGGTACGCCAGCCCTGATCGCTTCCTGCGCGGCCGGAGACAGGTGGCGGTCGATGTCGACCGGTACCGCGTCGGCGCCCGTGGTGCGCCGTTCGATCTCGCTCATGGATCCCCCGATGATCTCGAATCCTGGCTGTTGAGAAGAAATGTTATCTGTAGCCAGACGGCTAGGGAAGGTTGAGGCAGCGTCATGCCCGAGGACTACGGACGAAGCCTCGCCCAGCAGATGGGGCACTGGGGACGGAAAGACCCTGTCATGCAACGCGCGGCCAAGACGATTGCCGACAGCATCACCAGCTCAATGCCTGCCGAACTCACCGACGAACAAGAGGCGTGCTTCCTGGCGGCCGTGGTCAACGAACTGATGGGCACCCTGAACCGCGTCGCTACCCGGATGGTGGCCGAGGCGGAGCAGGAGAACGCCTGATGAGCCGCACCCAGACGCACCGCGGCCCCGCTCGCACCCTTAGGCACGGCGGGGCCAGCAACGGCGGGGTGCCGCTACGCCTTCACGACAGCCAGGAAATCGGCCATGGCGACCAGTACGGCGCTGCGCTTCGCCTGAATCTCGGCAACGGGCCGCGCAACCATGTCCGCGTCGTTGAGGTACAGGCGCGCCTCAGACATGGCGTCGCGCACGTCCCAACCTTCGCGGCGAGTGATCGCGTCCAACAGCTCGATCACGCTGCACATGTCGGTGGCGTCGGTAGCGGCGGCGGGAAGCTGGGTGACGGTGGCAACTGCGTTCATGGCGGTATCTCCCCTGTTCACGGGTGGCTTGCCACCTTCAATAAAGCACACCCTTTGACGGGTGGCAAGCCACCTGTCAGCATTCATCTATGGCCAGCCAGCACAAGCACAAGCAGCGCGTCGTACGCGGCATCGATGACCAGCTCGTTGAGGACTTCGACACCGCAGCAAAGGCCACCGGCAGCGACCGGAGCGCCATCACCCGGCAACTCTGGGAATGGTTCGTCCGCCGACCGGGCGCCACGCTCCCGGACCGCCCGGACGCGGGGGACGACCAGCAGCACTGACAGAAACCCCCCGGACGCCCCGGGAAACGTCACCGCCAGGGAGCAGCCAGGGCACCGACCGGACGCCCTGGCACGCCCTGCCCCAGCCCCCGGGCCGGCACCCCCAGCCCCCGGGCCGGCCGCGTCAGGGCAGGCCACCCGCGGGGAGCCGCACAGTGTCGACGGTCGCCCCGCCCCGCCCCACCGGCCGCGCCACCCCAGAAGCTCACCGAACGGGTCCCATCCGAGCAGGAGGCCGAGGGGCGACCGTCTGAATTTCCGCCCCCTTCTCGTACCGAACCGGCTCTTTGCCCGAGGCTCGGAAATTTTGCGCACCCGGGGGTCGGCCCCAAACCGTTTGAACCCTCTCCGCGGCCCCGTGCGGGCGCTGGAGCGATTCCGGGGGCCCGGCGGCTCCCGCGCAGTGCAACTTCCCCTGATGGGGACTCAGGCGGCTATCTGTGGCCGCGTGGAAGGTGATCGATGTGGCTAGGTCGAAGTGCACTGGTAGGTCGTCCCAGACGGGCGAGCCGTGCAAGAACTTTCCGATCAAGGGCGGGACGGTGTGCCGCTCCCACGGTGGCGCGGCTCCGCAGGTGAAGGCCGCTGCTGCGGCGCGCGTCGTGCGCGAGCGGGCCACGGCGGTCCTCGGCAAGCTGGACATCGTGCCGGTGGAAGACGCCTATGCCGAGTTGCAGCAGCTCGCCGGGGAGTTGATCGCGCTGAAGGATGCGATCCGCGGGCGCGTCGAGGCTTTGACTCAGATCCGGTACATGTCCGAAAGCGAGCAGACCCGGGCGGAGTTGACCGTCTACTCCCAGTTGCTGCGGGACTGCTCGGCGGTGCTCGGGTCGCTGGCCCGGTTGAGCCTGGATGAACGCATGGTGCGCATCAAGGAGTCGCAGGCCGAGATGGTGAAGGTGGCCATCGAGGGCGCATTGAGGGCGGCCGGGCTGGAGGGCGATGCGCTCAGCCGGGCACGAATGGATGTTGGGCGCCGCCTTCGCGTCGTCAGCAGTCAGGTTGTGCCCGCTGCTGAACTGGAGGCGGTGGCCCGGCCGCAGCGGGACCGGTGATCTTCGGCGACGGCGGCCCGCTGGTCGTGCTGACGGCGGCTGACTGCGCGCTGATCAACCGGGTCGTCCTCGATGAACTGGCGCGGCAGTCCCGGCGGAACGGCGCAACGCCCGCCCGTCTGCGCGAGATCGCGAGCGAAGTGGACAGCGCGGCGCGGCGGTTCCAGAACTCCCGACGGTCGGCATCGCAGGTCAAGCGGCTGCGCGGAACTTCGGAACCGGAGGGCGCGGCCGGGCTGAGCACAGTGAACGTAGCGCAGGCCGCCGCCATGCTCGGCGGTATATCCGAAAGCCGAGTTCGGCAGATGCTCCGGTCCCGTCAGCTTCAGGGCTGGAAGTCTCCCGCAGACGTGTGGGTGGTCGATGTCGCCAGTGTGAAGGCGGCCTGCGCGAAGAAGTCCGCCTGACGGGCTGAGCAGAGGGACGTACAGAGGTCGCCAGAGGTGCGCTGAGCGCACGGAGCGATAGAGGCACGTCGATGCGGAGAGCTACGCGGGCAGCGGACAACAGGGGATGAACAACTTGGCGTCACGCGCCACAAGAGGACGGCTCCATGGCCACCATGAACGCATACACGACGACGGCGGGTATGAACTTCGCGATTGAGTCGAGGGACTTCGCGAACGGCTGCTCTGTCATCACGATCGCTCTCACCGGCTACCTCCCCGGAGTGGTGGGGGGCTCGTCCCCGACGTCCCCGGGCAAGGACAAAATGGCCGCCTCTGGCATCCAGGCCGTGATGTCCCGCGTCGGCACCTACTTGGGGACCACGCTCACCGCCAGCCAGGTCGCAACGATCGTTGCCAACGTGCCGGGCATCTTCCAGATCAGCCCGACCTTCGTATCCGTCGGCTGCCAGACCGCCGACGTGTCCACGCTGGCCTCGGGTTTCAACACTGACCTGTCGGCCGCTGGAGCGGTGGTGGGCGCCTGATGGCCACCCGCCGGGCGCGCCTCCGCGACCAGCACGGTTCATTGGTGGATCTCATCCCCGCCGCGGTGCGCGACGCCCTCAGTGACGACGAACTCCAGGCCCGTCTGGAGCATGCCGCGCACCTCAACGCCGCGGGTGCCAAATTGCCGGACCTGCGTGACGCGCAGGGGTACTTCGACCTCGCGCATCAGGTGCTCACAGCCATGCCCGCGGCCGAGTTGCGCCGCAAGGTGCGCGCGATCAACCGCACTGCGGACGGAATGACCACCCCCAACGAGGCATCGGCGCACCGTTCGGCGGCTTTCCGATTGGCCGCCGACAACCCGCAGCCGCCCGGATACGAAGTCGACTCCACGTCGTCTCAGGAGGCCAAGCCTCAGGCGAGCACCACAGCCAAGCGCGCCCCGGCCTCCGACTCGAACGGCGGCATGATCTACAAGGGCGCCCCGGTGGTGGACATCGTGAAGGCAACCGTATCCCAAGCCGTGGCGCAGCAGAAGAGGCGCATCAACGCCCTGCAAGACGAGATCGCGCGGGTCCGCAACGTGCCGATACCAGGTGCTCCGGTGCCCGTGAACGCGCACGAGAGTGCCCAGCAGAGCAGCCCACCGCCCCGGGAATCCTCGAACGCCGCTTGGTACAAGCGCGAGTTCGCCCGACTGGACCTGGAAGAGAAGGCCGCGAGCTACAAGCAGATGAGCGACAGCCTCATCTACACGGATCGCGAACTGGCCGCGACCTACAAGCAGATGGCCGCCGAGGCGCACGAGAAGCTACAACGAGGGGATTACTGATGCTGGTGCAGGAGCAGAGCGAAGCCGCCACCGTGGCCGGCGCCCGTGAGGAGATCGAGCGACTGAGCGGCGAGCGCGCGAAGCGAGCCCAGCGGCGCGCGGAGGTCACCCGGCGACAGGCTGAACTGGAAGCTCACAAGGCGGGGTTGACCTCCGAAGTCGCGCTTGAGGACCTGGTGCGGCAGAACGCCGAGATCAACGCCGTGGTGCAGCTTGGGGGCCTGCTCGATCAGGAGATCGGCGAGATCGACACCGCGATCAACGAGCACCGCGTCACCATCGAGCAGGCGCAGGCGCTTCAGGAGTTCCGCGGGCGCATGTCCGAACTCGCCGACCTGGACGAGGCGGAAGAGGTTGCGCTGGCCAACGCCCGCGAGGCCATCGACCACGCGATCGAGGCTGTGGCGGCCTTGCAAGCCGCTCAGAATCGCGCGCAACAGGCCGACAGTGCCCTACGCGGCTTCGCCGAGCAGCTTGCCGCCCGCGGCCTCCAAGCACCCGTGCACGGGGCGATCTGGAACGAGCGCCGCGTGTTCAACGCCCGGATGAGCCACCCCTACCTGTTGCCGGTCACGAACGCACTGATGCAGGCGCACCGCCAGAAGAACGCCTGACTTGAGGCCCGGATGGGCTGAGGGGGCACCATGCCCGGCGAGGAGTACTTGCCTCCAGTTGTCGCGGAGTTTCGAGCTGATGTCGACAACGCCATCAGGAAGATCGAGGAGTTCCGGGCCGCGGTCGACTCCGTGGGCTCGACCTCTCCCCGCTCCATTGGTCGCGTCGAGAGTGACGCTGCCGCCGCCACTCGCGAGCTGGAGGGCACCAGTCGCGCCGCGGGCGACGCTGAGCGCTCCATCGGCCGCATGGGTGAAACCTCCCGGCGTACGGCTACTGCCGCGCGGTCCGACTGGGACGCGTGGATGGCCAAGATGGAGACCCTGTTCCCCGGCCTTTCCAGCAAGTGGGATGCGGCGTTCGGGGACTTCAAGACCAAGAACGAAGAGGCCGCCACCCGCATGCAAGGCGACTTCCGAGACGCCTTCAAGAACATCGCCGAGCGGGACGCCCGCGACGCGTTCAAGACGATCATCAACGATGCGAACAAGGCCGGCGACGACGCGGGCAGCGGCTTCGCGTCACGTTTCGCGAAGATGATCGGCGACGGAAACAACGGCAAGGGCATCTTCGCTGGTCTCGCACCGGGGGGTGCCCGGCCGAACTGGGGCGGCCTGATCGCCGCCTTCATGCCCGGCATCGCCCCGCTGGCAGCCGGTCTGGCCGCGCCTGTGGTGTCCGGTGCCGTCTCGGCGCTGCCCGGCGCGGCAGGCTCCGCGGGCATGCTGCTGTTCCTCAAGGATGCGTTCGGGGAGGTCACGAAGGCCGCGGCGACGCTGGAGACACAGACCGCGAAGTACAACAGCGCCGCTGACACCACCGCCCAGTTCCTCAACAGCGACGCCGCGGCGATGACCAACTATCACCAGTTGCTCGGGCAGGTCACCCCGCAGCAGGCCGATGCGCTCCAACTGCTCACGCAGCAGGACGTTACGTGGCAGTCGCTGAGCCTGTCGCAGCAGCAGGGGATCATCCAGCTGCGTGAGACGACGGATCTCTACAAGGCGCTAACACCGAGCCAGCAGAACTCCATCAACGCACTGCTGGCGGAGAAAAGCGCGTGGGACGCCCTGGAGCCTTCGCAGGCCGCCGCGCTGACCCAGTACCAGAACATGCACGACGCGTACGACAACCTGCGCACACTGTCGATGCCGTCGATGTTCGACATGATCGCCTCGGGGGAGCGTGCGGCCACCGACGCCATGCAGCCGCTCGCGCCGGTCATCCAGCAGGCAGCGCTGGGTTGGAAGGATCTGGCCGACTCCGCCGACGGCTGGTTCAGGTCGCCGGACTATCAGAAGTTCGTAGACATGTGGTCGGCCACCACCAGGGCGAGTATCGACTCGTTCGGCCGCGGTATCGGCAACGTCGCGCTGGGGTTCATCCACATCTGGGAAGCGCTGTCCCCGATGATCGGCCCCAGCTTGAGCTGGATCGACAACTTCTCGGCCGCGTTCGCCGACTGGGCCAACACCCCTGCGGGGGCCGCCGCGCTCCAGCACTTCATGCAGGATCTTCAGCGCAACGGTCCGCCGACGTGGCAGGCCCTCGGCAACATTGCCCGCACGATCGGCAACATCGTTTCCGCTCTGGCCTGGAACCCGGTCACGATGATGATGTTGAACGACCTGGCCCAGTGGATGCGGGACGTGACCAAGAACGACCTAGGCAAGGTCGCCGTTCAGACGCTCGCGTGGGCGATGGCCATCAAGACCTTGGCCCAGCAGTTCCAGATCCTGGCGGTCGCGCAGGCCGCCATCAAGTGGACCTCGGCCCCGGTCGGCGGCACAGCCACGGCCGTGGGAGAAGGCGCCGCCCTGGGCGCAGCAACCCGCGCGGTAGCGCCTGCCGGTATGGCCACCACAGCCAGTGGTCTGATCGTGCCTGCGGGTGCCGCGACGACCGGCGAGGCCGCGGCTGCCGGTGGCGCGGCCAGCTTCCTGGGGATCTCCTCAGAGTCCAAGATCGTCCAACTGATCCGCGACGACCTGGAGATGAGCTTCATCCCGGCCCTGGGCGGGGCTGCCAGCGCGTTCACCGTCGCCCTAGTGGGAGTAGCCCTGGCCGCCTTCCACGACGCCTCCATCCGGATCCGAGACGCGCAGAACGGCGTCGTGGAGAACGTTGACGGCAGCTTCTCGGCGGCCACCACCGTCGCCGGGACGCACGTGTCGCAGAGCTTCCGCGACTTGGCCAACCGGGTGGCCAACTCCACTCAGAGCACGGGCGTCACCGTGGAGCAGGGCGGCGTCTATGCGGCAGCCCGCTTCGGCGACTACACGCAGAACTGGGACAAGCACAACACCGCCATGATCGACACCATGTACTTGGGGAAGACGCAGGCTGGCCAAGCCTTCGCGATCTTCGCTCAGGGCATGCACGACAACGTCGCCCAACTCGGTGCGAGCCTGAAGACTCAAGGCAAGACGATCAACCAGGCGTTCATGGACACCATGAACACGGTGTTCCTGAACTTGGGCGGCAAGACCAAGGCGTCGTGGGCGGACGCCGAGAAGAACATGACGGACGGTCTGGATAAGTACTACGCCAGCATGCGTCAGACCACCACAAACGACTACAACTCGACCCAGAAGATCGTTCAGCAGACCATCGATGACGGGTACCACCACCGCACCGACCTGGAAAAGACCGATCTGACCACGCTGTTCACCACAATCACGCAGGTTGCGACGGACAAGAACAACGGCCTGATCGACACCTCGAAGTCCAATATCAGCAAGCTGATGGGCGACATCAACCAGTATCTGAAGGACTGGACTGCCCAAAATTCGGTGGCGGCAGGGGCCGACCTTCTGCGGCTCGGCCAAGACGTGTCGGGCAAGTTCTCCGACATGACCGACCAGATCCAACAGTCGGCCAGCCACAAATTCGATCAAGAAATCGCCTCGGCGCAAGCCGACATCTCGCGCATCCAGTCCTCGATCCCGCTGCCGTTCACGCAGCACGCCGCGGGCGGCCTGATCACGGGTCCCGGGTCGGGAACGTCAGACTCCATTCCGGCGTGGCTGTCGAACGGCGAGTTCGTCGTGAACGCCAAGTCGACCAGTAAGTTCCTACCGCTGTTGCACTCGATCAACTCGCATTTCGCCTCTGGCGGCTTGGTCGGCGGTGACATGGGCGTCATGTGGTCACTCGGCGACCAGCGCAGCATCGCCGAGCAGATGGCAATGCTGAACCAGATCCAGCAGGCGCAGGCCGCGGCCCAGGCGACCGCGCTTGGCCACGGTGTGGGGCCGGGTGGTCAGCAGGCCATCGCCTACGCGGCATCCCGGCTGGCGCTGCACGGCTGGGGCCAGAACCAGCTAGGCCCGCTGATCAAGTTGTGGGATCAGGAAAGCGGCTGGAACAGCTATGCCGTCAACCCGAGTTCGGGTGCATATGGCATCCCCCAGTCGTTGGGCCACGGGCATCCGTACGATCTGGGCGACTACAAAGCCCAGGTGGACTGGGGCCTGAACTACATTGCCAGCTCCTACGGGAGCCCGGCCGCCGCGTGGGGCCACGAGATGGCGTACAACTGGTACGACCAGGGCGGCCTGTTGCCGCCCGGCCGCTCCACGGCCGTAAACGGCACCGGCGCGCCTGAACGCGTCCTCACCCAGTCGCAATGGTCCACGCTCGCCACCTTGGCCGCCGCAGGGGCACAGGCGGTCGCCGGGGGCGTCACGGTGCCGGTCGTCGTGACGATCGACGGCAAGAAGGTCTACGAGGCAGTGCGCACGGTCGGCTGGCAGAACCAGCGCCGCAACGGCCGCAACGTGTGGGAGGTCAGCCGATAAATCTGACACGCCGGGACCAGCGTCCGACGCGCTGGCCCACGCGTCGGACACGTCATATGGCCGGTCCGCGCATGAAGAAGCCCCGCCCATGCGCCGGGGGTAGCGCGCGGGCGGGGCCGTGTGGAGTGAGGCTCAGCGGAGGACGCCGCCGACGCGTGCCCTCAATCGGTCATCAGTGATCGCGTCGACGCCCCGCCACGTGAACCCGCTTACCTCTTCCTCCTGGAGTGTGACCGTGTCGCGCGCGGCGGTACGGAACACAAACCGGAAGTCAATGTGCTGATGGTCGGGCTCGCCCTTGGCGTCGTTCGCCGGGATGGGGTGAACATCGATGTGGACCGGGCTCTCCCCGACCAGTGTGACGGCTGTGGGGCTGATCCCTGTCTCTTCCGTGAGCTCTCGCCGGGCTGCGTCGGCAAGGCTGGTGTCTTCGGCCTCCAAGTGACCGCCGGGCGTCAGCCACTTGTCGAGCGCCACGTGATGGATAAACAGCGCCTCGCCCTCACCGTTCACCAAGATGGCCCCGGCCGTGGCGTGCCCCCGGAACTCCTTCCGACTGGTCACGTCAGCACCGGCGTTCAGCAGGGCGAGGACTTTGGCGAGGTCGTCCTTCTCCTCCGGGTGGTCGTTGAGGTACGCCGTGACGGTGGCGCGGATGTGGTCTGCCGTGATGGCCATGCGGATCACCTGTTGTAGTAGTTGAGCCAGGTTGCGGCGATGGTGGCGCGATCCTCTGCGGGCACCGCATGCATATCAGGGCTGAGGTCCCCTCGGGCGAGCATGCGGACGGCCGCCAGGATCTCGGCCTGGACGAGGAAGATGAACGGTCCGACGCTGGCGCCGTGCAGGAAGTTGACGGCGTTTCCGTTGTTCATGAGGTAGAAGTAGTGGCCCGTTGTGCTGTAGCGGGTCACGCTGTCCCCGGAGCTATGCCGGGTGTAACCGTCGGGCAGCCCGTCGAGTTCGAGCTCGTCTTCGCTACTGGTCACGGTCGCCACGTAAGCGCCGTTGCGAAGCAGCGGGAAATCCTCCCCCCGCAGGGAGAGCGCCCCCGTAGCGCACAGCACCAAGCCCGCATTACTGAGGGCCTGATCACGGTCTCGGGCTACACCGAAGCCCTGCGAGAGCGCTTGGGCTCGCCGGACGGGATCGATGTCGTGGATAGTGACGTGCACGCCCTTGGCATGCAGGAGACGAGCAATCGAGCTGCCAAGCTTGCCGAAGCCGATCACCAGCGCCGGACGGCCATGAAGGATGTCGCCACGTCCTCGGAGCAGCGCCTCGGTGGAGAACACGACGGACTGGCCGACGAGGAAATCCTCCGGGTCCTTCAACGGTGAGCGCGCCACCGACAACACAGGGCAGAGCAGCTTGGACACGCCGGCGTACCGCTTGTGTCCGTTCTCGGTGTCCTCTACGACGCCGAGAACTCGCCCGGAGAACCGATCACACAGCGCAGCCAGGGACGGGGCGAAGTAGCCGCCGACATCAAGCAGCACCACATCTTCCCCGGCTGCCCGGCTCTCCAGGTAGGTGACGGCCGCGTCCGGGTCGGCGAACAGGCCGCGGGACAGTACGTCACACGGGACCACCTGTTCGACCTCACGTTGTGCAGTCGGGTGGATGGACTTCGGCTTGGGCAGCACGGCCCGCAGGTTAGAGAGCGAAGCGACCGCCCGAACGAAGGAGGGGCGTTCCGGCAACAGGTGCGTCACCAGCAGCGACGACGGCCGCTCTGCCGGGGTGAACTGTTCCGCGATCTTGCTGAAATAGGTGCCGAGTCGTGCGCGCTCTGAGGCTTCCACAGGCCACGCTCCTAGTCTCAGGTTCGTCCTCGGGTGGATGGCTGGCGTTCTGGCCGCGCGGCAGGGTCGACCGGCCGCAGCGGGGGGCTTAGGGGTAGGGGCTGGAAACCACGGACAGCCCGATCACGAGGCCCATGGCTAACCCGGTGCCGAAGATGAACAGGACGCCGGTGTAGGCGCATACACGCTCAAGCAGGTTCATCAGTCCGCCCTTCCGGCGCGCCGGTGAGCAGTCCGCGCCGGGCGTCCTCCGGCTTGGTGGTCTCTCCCTCGGTGGTCTCCACCCAGCCGCCTGCGAGCATGATGCGCCGCGCGAAGATGCGCCGGTTCCAACTGTCGTGGCTGAGGCGCGTCCAGTCGTGGACGAGGCACACGCGCGGGTGGCTTTCGCCGGAGGCTTCCAGCGTGCGCAGCAGCGCGTCAAAGGCGGGGCGGCGGTCGTCCGTTAGGGCCTGATCACCTTTGTCGACCCACCAGCCGCCGAAGCCCCAGCCCTGCGCATTGACGTACTCGGCGCACGCTTTGAGTCTTAGTTCGAGCGCGGCCGTGTTCGTCGTCGTGCTGCGGTCGTAGATGAAGGCCAGAGGTGGTGTCTGAACGGTTACCATGAGTGCATAATGACGCCGGAATGACACCCTGCGCAGCGTCATAAAGGGCGTCAGAAAGATGACTGACGGGGCGTCATTCCGATGTCAATGTCGCCTCACAGAGAGCTAAGGTCCCCCCATGGCTACACCGAACGCGACCCTCCGGGCGGTCCGGATGGGCCTGCTCATGTCACAGGACGAGTTCGCGCGCGCTGTCCGCGACGCCGGACGGCGCGCAGGGCAACCCAACGAAGCCACCAAGCGTCTCGTGCAGCGGTGGGAGTCTGGCGCCATCGCCACCCCCCGCCCCGCCTATGCGCGCGCTCTGGAGACCGTCACCGGCCTGCCAATAGAATCCCTCGGTTTCGCTTCGGCCGTGCCGGAGGCTCGTGTCTCGGAGGACAACCAGGGCGGTCACGATGTGGAGCTGTCGCCGTCTGGGATCGCCGCGGCCGGCACCACGCCGACCGCGCGCCCCTCCCCGCGCGGCAACCTCTCCGGGGTGTGGCTCAGTCGGTACGAGTACTTCAGCTCAGGCCGCGGCGACACCTTCACCGGCCTGCATTACGTCGTGGTCCTCCAACACGGCGACCGGTTGACGGTGCGTAGCCTGCCCGGCTCGTCCGACTCCCCTCTGACCATGGATCTGACAGTGGACGGAAACGTCATCACCGGCACGTGGGTGGAGCAGACGGAGGATTCCGGCTACTACCGGGGCGCCCGGTACCACGGCGCTATCCAGCTGCTCGTGGAGCCGACCGGCCGCCGCATGGTTGGCAAGTGGGTAGGGTTCGGCAAGGAGATGGACGTGAACTCCGGCCCGTGGGAACTGATCTTCCAGGACGCGTCCACGAACAAGGCGACGCTGGAGAAGTACAACCGGCGCCCCGAGGTGTGAGGCCGGGAACCCGAGAGCCCCCGCCACGGTCTTACGGATCGCGGCGGGGGCTCCTGTATGCGCATCAGTGACAGTCGGCAGGGATCGAGCTGGCCGCATGGTCCTCGCCGTTGGCGTCCTGCACGACGCCATTGCAGGCGTTCTGGTGGTCACGCGCAGCCTGTGCACGCTGCACGACCACAGCCGTCACGATGCCGCCGACGACCAGCGCAAGCAGCGCGATGGCCACGCCGATCTTTCCTGCGATGCTCATGTGTCCCCCCATGATGGCCGCAGCCCTCGGACGGCGGCAGCCTATCCACGTCGGGGCCCGGAGGCGGCGGGAATGGCTGAGCGGGGGGCGCTTCTCCTTGCTCAGTGGCTCCGGTCTTCGCCAGCTCACCCAGTCATCCGGTGAGAACTAGCAAGGTACTTCCAACGCGCCGCTGCTGACCCGGCCCTGGGACTCGGCGAGGTCGGGCCAGCGCAGGCCCGCGGAGCGCTCGCCGCCGAGCAGTACGTCCAGTCCGCCGCCCAGGGGATCACCGTCGATCAGCATCGTGCGGCGGCCACCGCGGGCCGCGGTCACGGCGAGCGCGCAGGCGAGCGTGCTGGCACCGGCGCCGCCCCTGCCACCGACCACGCCGATGGTCAGTGCCGGTTCCCCGACGCCCTCCGCGGCGTCGGCGATCCGGTCCACCAGCCAGGTCTCGGCGTCGGGCAGGAACAGCACATGGTCGGCGCCGATGCCCACGGCCCGTCGCCACACGTCCTGGTCGTCGAGGTCGCGTCCGATCAGCAGGACGCCGGAGCGCCGCTGCATGCCCCGTAGGGCCGCCGAGCGGTCGTCGCCGACCAGGACCAGCGGCGCCGCCTCCCAACTGCCGGGGCTGGTCGGCGGGCCGTAGGCGACCTCGGGCTCCACGCCCGCGGCGGCGCACAGCCGCAGCAGATCGTCCAGCAGGTCCTCGTCCTCGGTGACGATCAGCGGGGCGCCCGCCCTGGGAGCCCGGGCGACACGGCCCGGCCGAGGTTCCGGTCCCGCGTCCCCGCCCCGGACGCTCCGGCCGCTGTGCCGCGCCGCCGGTTCCGCCGCCGGCTCCCGCTCGCCGCCGGGCTCGGGGCCCCGGCCTGGCGGCGCGGTGTCCCGTCCCCAGCCCTCGGGACCGCCGCTCGGCCCGCCGTCTGCCTGGCCGGGGCCGCGCGATACCAGGCCCGGAGCCCGGTCCTGCGGCCCTCCGCCGAGAGTCTGCGCCTCCCGGTCCCGACCAGGTGCCGGGCCCGAGCCCGCGTCCTCGACTTCGCCGCCCGGGCCTGCGTCCTCCCAGCCCCAGCCGCGCGACTGCGCGCCCGAGGCGGCCCCGTCCGGCTCCCCACCCGGGTCTTGTGCCCTCCGCGCCCAGCTGGGCGGCACCACGACCGGGTTCGGCTCCCCCGACTCCCCTTTCAGCTGCCGAGCCTGCCGGGGCCGCCCCCGGCAGACGCCCTCACGCGAGTCAGGGCGCTTTTCCTTTGCCGTTTGGCCCGGCTGTCCAGTCCGCCCGTTCCTGCCGGGCCGTCCTGGAGTACCCGGTGAGATGGATTCGGTCATGGCCCCCTCACTTCCCTCGCTGATACCGCGTCCCTCGCGGGCCTTCTTGCCTCGCGGTTCTTCACGGTGGAGGAAGACCAGGAATCGAGTGGATCTTGGTCAAAAGCAGGGGATAACTCGACGGTTGTGGATAACTCCGCCACTCACACGGGTGACTTCTCATCGATAGCGCAACGATTACGCACCGTCACGCGTCGTATGTGTCATCCACGAGGAAGGGGCAGGAAAATGATCTTGGAAAAGGTGGCGGAGCAACCGGCCGGGGGGTACGAAATGCATCTGGACATGCGACGACCCCCGCCGGGGGGGAGAGCGGGGGTCGTCCCCACGGCCGACTCGGGGGGGGAGGAGCCGGACCGGGTTAGCACGGTCGCGAACGATCCGTGACTTCCATGGTGTACCCGAAGGCCTTCTCAGGCAAACCCACGCGCCTGAGCTTACGCCGAATGGTGGGTGCCTATGCTCGTCATCGTGGAAAACCACTCCTTGCCGCGAACAGCCGCCTTCTTCGATCTCGACAAGACGGTCATCGCGAAGTCGAGCACCCTGGCCTTCAGCAAGTCCTTCTATCAAGGTGGACTGATCAACCGTCGGGCCGTGCTGCGCACTGCTTATGCCCAGTTCGTCTATCTGCTCGGCGGTGCGGACCACGATCAAATGGAACGTATGCGGGAGTATCTGTCGGCGCTCTGCCGGGGCTGGAACGTCCAGCAGGTCCGGGAGATCGTCGCGGAGACCCTGCACGACCTGATCGATCCGCTCATCTACGACGAGGCCGCCTCGCTGATCGAGGAGCACCACGCCGCAGGCCGTGACGTGGTCATCGTCAGCACCTCGGGCGCCGAGGTCGTGGAGCCGATCGGAGCGATCCTCGGCGCCGATCATGTGGTCGCCACCCGCATGGTGGTCGAGGACGGCCGCTACACCGGGGAGATCGAGTACTACGCCTACGCCGACACGAAGGCGAAGGCCGTCGCCGAGCTGGCCGAGACCGAAGGGTACGACCTCTCCCGCTGCTATGCGTACAGCGACTCGGCGACCGACATTCCGATGCTGGAGTCGGTGGGGCATCCGTACGCGGTCAACCCGGACCGTGCGCTGCGCCGCGAGGCGATCGCGCGGGAATGGCCGGTGCTGACGTTCAGCCGACCGGTCCGGCTGCGTCAGCGCATTCCGGCGATGCCGAGCCGTCCCGTACTCGCGGTGGCGGCCGCGGTGGCAGCCGTCGCCACCGCGGGCCTCGTCTGGTACGTGTCCCGCCGCCGTAGACCCGTAATGTCCTGAGGCACGCCATTAGTTGTTGATTGAGGCTAAAAGTAAAGAGTTGCGGTCAGGGGTTCCGGTTGCCGGGGGCGCGGAGTAAAAAGGACTTGACGGCCCGCGAGACCACGGACATCCGAGAGGAACCCCGTTGAATCAGGCCCCACGGACCGAAGCACGCACGCCGAGCACCCACGCGAAGCCAGCCCGCTGACCGGGCCAGCAGCACCAGGTGACGGGCAAAGCACCCGACCTGATGCGCCAAGAGAGTGCACGCATGGTCACCCGGCGGACGTGCCAGCGGTGGCACCCGCGGGTGCCACCGCATTTTTTGTCCGCGTGCCGCAAAGCGGCGCCGCCCAGCGGCCCTTCGGCCACGCCCGCTGACGCCTTCCGGCGGATCCCAGCTCATCGCCCCGAAGCTTGGTGCGCCGAACCGGGGCCGCCGGGATGCCGCGGCATCGCCCCGCACCGGAGCAAGCCCCGGCCCTGGACCGACGGCAAGCCCGCCGGGCGCGCCCCTCAGGCCGCCCCGCGCTGGAGCGCCTCGCAGACCGCCGTGCTCTCCCGTACACCGAGCCGCACGGCGTCCGCGCAGTGCGCGATCCACTGCGCCATACCCTGCGGGGTCCCTGACATGTACGCCTCCAGGCCCTTGAGGTACTCGGCACGGCCGAGTTCCGCGTGCCCCACCTCCGCCGGGCAGACCGACTTCGGGTCGAGCCCGCTGCCGATCAGGACGACGCGTTGCGCCGCCCGCGCCACCAGTCCGTTGCAGGAGCCGAAGGGGCGCAGGGCCAGCAACTCGCCGTGCACCACGGCGGCCACCACCAGTGCGGGCGCCGTGCTTCCGGCGAGCAGCAGCCCGGCCAGTCCGTCCAGTCGCGCCACGACCTCCGCCGCGTCGGGGAGCGGCAGTGCGGCCAACTGCTCCTCGGCCACCGGCTCACCCGCCCGGCGCGGACGGCCCACGGTGTCGTCCGGTACCGCACCGCCCGCCGCGACCAGGTGCAGCCGCGCCAGCGCCTGGAGCGGTGACTGCCGCCAGACGCTGAGGAGTTGACCGGACTCGGCGGTCAGCCGCAGCGCCGCGCCGACCGTACGGGACTCCTCGTCGGCCCCGAAGTCGCTGCGCCGCCGCACCTCTTCCAGCGGCCAGTCGGCCCCGGCCAGCGCGGCGGAAGCGCGCGCACCGCGCAGTGCCGCCTCCGAGGTGACCTCGTTGGAGCGGCGGCGCATCACCCGGTGCCCGTACACCCGGTCCACGGCCTGGCGCACCGAGTCCACCGAGTCGGGCACCCCGGGCAGCGTGCCCAGCACGGCAAGCGGATCGGAGGACACCGGGGTTCCGGGGGCCGCCCCCCGGGAGAACGCAGTCATGCGTACGACCCTACGCACCCGTGGCCGGATACCCCTCGTTGGAGTGGTGTTCTTCACTTCGGTGAGGGGCGGGGGACGCACCTGCCGCTATCTTGTTGAATATGAAGATCGCTTTCGTTGGGAAGGGCGGGAGCGGCAAGACCACGCTCTCCTCCCTGTTCATCCGGCACCTCGCCGCAGCCGGGCTCCCGGTCATCGCCGTGGACGCGGACATCAACCAGCACCTGGGCCCGGCCCTTGGTCTCGACGAGGCGGAGGCCGCGGCGCTTCCGGCGATGGGCGCCCATCTGCCGGAGATCAAGCAGTACCTGCGCGGGGCCAATCCGCGGATCCTCTCGGCCGAGACCATGATCAAGACGACTCCGCCCGGCCATGGTTCGCGGCTGTTGCGGGTGACGGAGGAGAACCCGGTCTACGCGGCGTGCGCGCGGACCGTGGAGCTCGACGGCAGCGCGGTGCGGCTGATGGTGACCGGTCCGTTCAGCGAGTCGGACCTGGGTGTCGCCTGCTACCACTCCAAGGTCGGCGCGGTCGAGCTCTGCCTGAACCACCTGGTCGACGGGCGCCACGAGTACGTCGTGGTCGATATGACGGCGGGCAGCGACTCGTTCGCGTCAGGCATGTTCACCCGCTTCGACATGACGTTCCTGGTGGCCGAGCCGACCCGCAAGGGCGTCGCGGTGTACCGCCAATACAAGGAGTACGCACGGGACTTCGAGGTCGACCTGCGCGTGGTGGGCAACAAGGTGCAAAGCCACGACGATGTTTCGTTCCTGCGCGACGAGGTGGGCGACGACCTGTTCACCACCGTCGGCCACTCCGACTGGGTGCGCGCCATGGAGAAGGGCCGCCCACCCCGGTTCGAGTTGCTTGAGCAGCCCAACCGCCAAGCGCTGCAAGCACTTCACCAGGCCGCGGACGCGTCCTATGAGCGGCGTGACTGGCAGCGCTACACCCGCCAGATGGTGCAGTTCCACCTGAAGAACGCGGAGAGTTGGGGCAACGAGAAGACCGGTGCCGACCTCGCCGCCCAGGTCGACCCGTCCTTCACGCTGAGCGAGGACGCGCTCGTCGCGCGGTCGCTGCCTGAGTACGCCACGGCGGCGAGCAGCTTCTGACGTGGTGTCGCACCCGCGGTGTGGCAGACCAGCCATACCGCGGGCGCCGATTCAAGGTTTTCCGGCTGGCTCCACTCGATGGAGGCAAATGCGGTCGGTTCGGCCTGTCCGGTCTTCCCAGCCCGTTGAGGATCCATTACTCTCCATTTACCGATCCTTGAAGTAACGGAGTCATCACACTCCGCGACCGACGCTTGCCGGCCTGCTGGAGACGCACATGCCCGAATCCCATGCCTGCTCCCCCTGGACGCCCTGGCGCCACCACCGCTGCACCCACCCGCGGCCCGCCCCGTACGGCACGAGTCAACTCCTCGGTGGCGTAAGCGCGTTCCAGAGCCATACGGCACCTCTGGTACGGGACGAGCTGGCCCGGCTCGCCCGTGAAGGACAGCGCCCCACCCACACCTTCCTGACCTGTGCGGACTCCCGCCTGGTCACCAGCATGATCACCTCAAGCGGCCCCGGGGACCTGTTCACCGTGCGCAACGTCGGCAACCTGGTCCCGCCGCCGGGCACCGGGGGCGCCTGCGACTCGGTGGCCGCCGCCATCGAGTACGCGGTGGAGGTGCTGCGGGTCGACTCCATCACGGTCTGCGGCCACTCCGGCTGCGGAGCGATGCAGGCACTCCTCGCCTCGGCCACGACCGGGGCGTCGCCGGAACCGGGCGAACCGCCGAGCGGGCAGACCCCGTTGACCCGCTGGCTGCGGCATGGACGGCCGAGCCTGGACCGCCTGGCGGCGGGACCGCACGAACCGCTCGCCGACCGGGCGGTGGCCGACGAGACGGAGCGGCTCTGCCTCGTCAACATCACACAGCAGTTGGATCACCTGATCGCGCACAGTTGTGTGGCGCGTCGCGTGGAAGAGGGAGAGCTGCGGCTGTACGGGATGTACTTCCATGTCGGCGAGGCTCAGGCGTACCTGCTCGACAGCGGGTCTGGGGTCTTCCGCGCCGTACGACCCGAGGCACGGCCGCAAACCGCACAGGTCTAAACCAATATCCGGCCGGTAACCCTTGTCAGCGCGTCTCCGGGCTGATGAGCTATGCCAAGGGACACATTGGGACATCCCTAGGGACATCCTGCGGCCAAGCGGATAAAGGGAGATGGGCGTGAGCAGCAACGAGAGCCTGGCCAACCTGTTGAAGGAGGAGCGGCGTTTCGCACCTCCGGCGGAGTTGGCGGCGGCCGCGAATGTCACCGCTGAGGACTACAAGAAGGCGGCGGCGGACCGGATGGAGTTCTGGGCCGCCAAGGCCCGCCGGCTGACCTGGGACATCGCGCCCACCGAGACGCTGGACTGGTCGAATCCGCCGTTCGCCAAGTGGTTCGCGGACGGCAAGCTGAACGTGGCCTACAACTGCGTCGACCGGCATGTCGAGGCCGGTCACGGCGACCGGGTCGCCCTGCACTTCGAAGGCGAGCCCGGCGACAGCCGTACCGTGACCTACGCCGAGCTCAGGGACGAGGTGTCCCGGGCGGCCAACGCCCTGACCGAACTCGGTGTCAAGGCGGGCGACCGGGTCGCCATCTATCTGCCGATGATCCCCGAGGCGGTCATCGCGATGCTGGCCTGCGCCCGTATCGGCGCCCCCCACTCGGTGGTCTTCGGCGGCTTCTCCGCGGACGCGCTGGCCACCCGCATCGCGGACGCCGACGCGCGCGTCGTCATCACCGCCGACGGCGGCTACCGGCGCGGCAAGCCCTCGGCGCTCAAGCCCGCCGTGGACGAGGCGCTGACCCGGCCCGGCACCGAGGAGGTGCGCAGCGTCCTGGTCGTCCGCCGCACCGGCCAGGAGACCGCGTGGACCGAGGGCCGCGACGTGTGGTGGCACGACGTCGTCCCCCGCCAGTCGGAGCAGCACACCCCGCAGGCGTTCGACGCCGAGCACCCGCTGTTCATCCTGTACACCTCCGGCACCACCGGTAAGCCGAAGGGCATCCTGCACACCACGGGCGGCTACCTCACCCAGGCGTCCTACACCCACCACGCCGTCTTCGACCTCAAGCCGGAGACCGACGTCTACTGGTGCACCGCGGACATCGGCTGGGTCACCGGCCACTCGTACATCGTGTACGGACCGCTGTCCAACGGCGCCACCCAGGTCCTCTACGAGGGCACCCCGGACACCCCGCACCAGGGCCGTTGGTGGGAGATCATCCAGAAGTACCGCGTCTCCATCCTCTACACCGCCCCCACCGCGATCCGCACCTGCATGAAGTGGGGCGACGACATCCCGGCCAAGTTCGACCTGTCCAGCCTGCGGCTGCTGGGTTCGGTGGGCGAGCCGATCAACCCCGAGGCGTGGATCTGGTACCGCAAGCACATCGGCGCCGACCGCACCCCGATCGTGGACACCTGGTGGCAGACCGAGACGGGCGCCATCATGATCAGCCCGCTGCCCGGCGTCACCACCACCAAGCCCGGCTCCGCGCAGAACCCCCTGCCGGGCATCTCCGCCACCGTGATCGACGACGAGGGCAACGAGGTGCCCAACGGCTCCGGCGGCTACCTGGTGCTCACCGAGCCCTGGCCGTCGATGCTGCGCACCATCTGGGGCGACGACCAGCGCTACCTCGACACGTACTGGTCGCGCTTCGAGAACCGGTACTTCGCGGGCGACGGCGCCAAGAAGGACGATGACGGCGACATCTGGCTGCTGGGCCGGGTCGACGACGTCATGCTGGTCTCCGGGCACAACATCTCGACCACCGAGGTCGAGTCCGCCCTGGTCTCCCACCCCAAGGTGGCCGAGGCCGCGGTGGTCGGCGCCTCCGACCCCACCACCGGTCAGGCCATCGCCGCGTTCGTCATCCTGCGCGGTTCCGCCACCGAGGAGGAGGGCCTGGCCGAGGAGCTGCGGGCGCATGTCGCCAAGGAGCTGGGCCCGATCGCCAAGCCGAAGCGGATCCTGCCGGTGGCCGAGCTGCCCAAGACCCGCTCCGGCAAGATCATGCGCCGACTGCTGCGCGATGTCGCGGAGAACCGGCAGCTCGGCGATGTCACCACGCTGACCGACAGCACCGTGATGGAGCTGATCCAGTCCAAGCTCCCGGCCGCGCCCAGCGAGGACTGAGACCGCCGAAGGACCACGTACGCCATGAGGGGCGCCCGGCAACATGCCGGGCGCCCCTCATGCACTTAATGTGACGATCAGCGGCTAACCCGTTCGGGTTCACCCGGTAAAGTGGCTGAAGCGTCAAGAACACGCAAAGATTTCGGGGTGTGCCGGGAAGTCTGGTCGGCGGGTGCGACAGCCGTATCCAGCCACCGAGCCAGCCGGAGGTCATCTCGTGACACAGCCCCGCCGCCGTTCCGTCTTCCTCGGACGCCTGTCCCTGCCCGAGCGGAACTTCGTGGCGGACGCGCTGCGCGCCGAGACCGTCGGCGGTGTCCTGCTGCTGATGGCCGCCGTGGTGGCCCTGATCCTGGCGAACACCCCGCTGAGCAGCGGTTACGTCGCGCTACGGGACTTCCATCTGGGGCCCGCGGCGCTCCATCTCAACCTGTCGGTGGCCGACTGGGCCAAGGACGGCCTGCTCACGGTCTTCTTCTTCGTGGCGGGCATCGAGCTGAAACGCGAACTGGTCGCGGGCGAGCTGCGCTCCCCGTCGGCCGCCGCGCTGCCGGTGATCGCCGCCGTCTGCGGAATGGCGCTGCCCGCGCTGGTGTACACCACGGTGAGCCTGAGCGGCGGCGGCGACGTACGCGGCTGGGCGGTGCCCACGGCCACCGACATCGCGTTCGCGCTCGCCGTGCTGGCGGTGATCGGCACCGCACTGCCGGCGGCGCTGAGAGCGTTCCTGCTCACCCTCGCGGTGGTGGACGACCTCTTCGCCATCCTGATCATCGCGGTCTTCTACAGCGCCAGGATCGACTTCCCGGCCCTCGGTCTCGCCGTGCTCGGACTGCTCGTCTTCTGGCTACTGCTGCACAAGCGGGTCTGCGGCTGGTACGTGTACGTGCCACTGGCCCTGGTCATCTGGGCGCTGATGCACGCCAGCGGAGTGCACGCCACCATCGCGGGCGTTGCCATGGGCCTGATGATGCGCTGCACGAAGGACCCCGGAGAAAACGTTTCTCCGGCTGAGCGCATCGAGCATGTGGTGCGCCCGTTGTCCGCCGGAATCGCGGTCCCGCTGTTCGCCCTGTTCGCCGCCGGGGTCTCGCTCTCCGGCGGCGCGATCCGGGGCGTCTTCACCAACCCGGAGACGCTCGGCGTGGTCCTCGGCCTGTTCCTGGGCAAGGCGGCCGGAGTCTTCGGCGGCACCTGGTTCGCCGCCCGGTTCACCAAGGCGGAGCTCAACCCCGAACTGGCCTGGGCGGACGTGGCCGCCGTCGCGTGCCTGGGCGGCATAGGCTTCACCGTCTCGCTGCTGATCGGCGAGCTGGCCTTCGCCTCCAATCCGGCACTCGCCGACGAGGTCAAGGCGGCGGTACTGATCGGCTCGCTGCTGTCGGCGGTGGTCGCCGCGACGCTGCTCAAGGTACGCAACACCAAGTACCGGGCGCTGTGCGACGAGGAGGACCGCGACGACGACCAGGACGGCATCCCCGACGTCTACGAAGCGGACAAGCCGGAGTACCACCTGCGGATGGCCGCCATCTTCGAGGCGAAGGCCGCGGAGCACCGCAGACTCGCAGAACTGGCCCGGAGCGGAACTAACGGGGACCATGGTCCAACATGATTCCGGCATGATCGAACGCGACAACGCACCCGATCCACTACGGGGCACGAACCGAATACGACGGAGGACGCGATGAGCGCAGTCGAACGGACCGATGAGCGGAGCCTCGGCCAACTGGTCGCCACGGCCACGGCCGAGCTGTCCGCACTCGTCCACGACGAGATCGCGCTCGCCAAGGCCGAGCTGCGGCAGGACGCCAAGCGCGCCGGAATCGGCGGTGGCGCGATCGCCGGTGCCGGGGTCTTCGCCCTCTTCGCCCTGCCGGTACTGAGCTTCGCGGCGGCGTACGGCATCCACAACCTCGGCCTCGGGCTCGCCTGGTCGTTCCTGATCGTGGGCGCCGCGTACCTGGTCATCGCGGCGGTGTTGGGCGTCTTCGCGCGGGCGAAGTTCAAGAAGGTCAAGCCGCCGGAGCGGTCGATCGCCTCCGCCAAGGAGACCGCCGCCGTGCTCCAGGGCGTCAAGCCGCACCCCCGCTCCCCCGCCGACCACACGCCGACGGGCCAAATGTGACACGCTCTCGGACATGACGGTCGCTGACTCAACAGGTGTACGCCTCGACGGCCCCTGGACCCACCGGGACGTCGCCGCGAACGGCGCCCGGTTCCACATCGCCGAGGTCGGCGACGGCCCTCTGGTCCTGCTGCTGCACGGCTTCCCGCAGTTCTGGTGGACCTGGCGGCACCAGCTCACGGCGCTGGCCGACGCGGGGTTCCGCGCGGTGGCGATGGACCTGCGCGGCGTCGGCGGCAGCGACCGCACCCCGCGCGGCTACGACCCGGGCAACCTCGCCCTGGACGTCACCGGTGTGATCCGCTCGCTCGGCGAGCCGGACGCCGCGCTCGTCGGCCATGACCTGGGCGGCTATCTGGCGTGGACGGCCGCCGTGATGCGGCCCAAGCTGGTGCGCAGGCTGGCGGTCTGCTCGATGCCGCATCCACGGCGCTGGCGCTCCGCGATGCTCGCGGACTTCCGGCAGACCGCCGACAGCTCCTACATCTGGGGCTTCCAACGACCCTGGCTGCCCGAGCGCCAGCTGGTCGCGGACGACGCGGCGCTGGTCGGCCGGCTGATCCGGGAGTGGTCCGGGCCGCGGCTACCGGAGGACGAGGCCGTGGAAACGTATCAGCGGGCGATGCGGATCCCGTCCACCGCGCACTGCTCGATCGAGCCGTACCGCTGGCTGGTCCGGTCGATGGCGCGACCGGACGGGGTGCAGTTCTACCGGCGGATGAAGCGGCCGGTGCGGGTGCCCACGCTGCATCTGCACGGTTCGCTGGACCCTGTGCTGCGTACCCGCAGCGCGGCCGGATCCGGGGAGTACGTGGAGGCGCCGTACCGCTGGCGGCTGTTCGACGGGCTCGGACACTTCCCGCACGAGGAGGATCCGGTGGCCTTCTCCACCGAGTTGATCAACTGGCTGAAGGACCCGGAACCGGACAGGTGACACACCGGACGGGTGACACATCAGCCCCTGTCCGGATCCTACTTTCTGACGATCGGCCAAATGCCGGGCGCATAGGCCAATTCGGCGACCGCGAAGTGGTTACCGACCTTGTGGCGCGGGCACGTAGCTCGGTATGGGCTGGACGCACGACTACCGTGACGTATCACGCGACCACCGCGACACCACCGCTACGGGCCGATCGGCGCCCACGGCGGAGCTGCACCACCGGGGCCAGTTGCTGCCCCTCCCACGCATCCTGGGCCGACGCGCCCGGTGGGTGGGCGCCCGGCTGCGCCATTCCGCGCGCAGTTGACGGCGGCACACCCCGAAACACCCACAACGCGCCAGATATCGGACCATTGCCAGGCCCGAGGCCGACCCGTGCCCGCGGCCGAAAACGGACGGCTACAGGGCGCACTCCTGGGTGTCCGCCGCACGTACCGCGCTGCGGCCCGCGGTGATGTCCTGGGCCACCTCGTGTGCCGTCAGGGCGTACCCGGTGGAGTCGTCGTCAAGTGACTTGGCGAAGACCACCCCGTACACCTTGCCGTCCGGAGTGAGCAGCGGGCCACCGGAGTTGCCCTGCCGCACCTCGGTGTAGAGCGAGTACACATCGCGGCTGACGTTGCCGCGCCGGTAGATGTCGGGCCCGTGCGCCTGGATGCGGGCCCGCACCCGGGCGGCGCGCACGTCGTAGGCGCCGTTCTCCGGGAAGCCGGCGACGATGGCTCCGTCGCCGCTGTGCGCCGGGTGGTTGACGAAGTCCAGCGCGGGCGCGTCGAGGGACGGCACGTCGAGTACGGCGATGTCGCGCTGCCAGTCGTAGAGCACGACCTTGGCGTCGTACTGCCTGCCCTGGCCGCCGACCTGCACCGTCGGGTCCTTCACCCCGCCCACCACATGCGCGTTGGTCATCACCCGGTGCGGGGCGAAGACGAACCCGGACCCTTCCAGTACCTTGCCGCAACTCGGGGCGGTCCCAACGACCTTGACGATGCTGCGCTCGGAGTTGGTCGCCGTGGCACTGGTGGCGAGCTTCGGGTCGGGTGGTCGGACGGAGGTGATCGGCTCGCTGGAGAACGGGGTGAAGACCTGCGGGAAGCCGTTCTGGGCGAGCGCCGAGGAGAAGTCGGCGAACCACATGTCCGCGCGCTGCGGAATCAGCCGTGAGACGCCGGTGAGTACCTTGGAGGCCCGTACCTCGCGGCCGATGGTGGGCAGCGCGGTGCCCGCCAGCGCCGAGCCGATCAGCCAGGCGACCAGCAGCATCGCCAGCACGTTCACCAGCGCGCCGCCGGTGGCGTCAACGGCGCGCGCGGGCGACCAGGTGATGTGTGTGCGCAGCCGGTTTCCCAGATGGGTGGTGAACGCCTGTCCCACGGAGGCGGCGACGATCACCACGACGACCGCGGCGATCGCGCCGTACGTGCCCGGTGGTGCGCTGCCCGTCGCCTGGTCCCAGACCAGTGGAAGGACGTAGACGGCGATCAACCCGCCACCGAGGAAGCCGAGCACGGACAGAATGCCGACCACGAATCCCTGCCGGTAGCCGACAACGGCGAACCACACGGCGGCCAGCAGCAGCAGGATATCCAGCGCGTTCACCGGGATACCGTCTCACGCGCGGGCGCTGAGCGGGACTTCCCTGGCACGGTCCCACGGCCGTTCCCACCCGGAGAAGTGCAGGATCCGGTCGATCAATCCGGCCGTGAACCCCCAGACCAGGACATCTGACACCAGGAACGCGGGACCGCGGAAGCCGCTCGGATGCGTGACGATCCGCCGGTTCTCCGGATCCACCAGATCGGCGACCGGAACGCTGAACACCCGTGCGGTCTCCGCCGGATCGACCGGCCGCACCGGACTCGGCTCGCGCCACCAGCCCAGCACCGGCGTCACCACGAAGCCGCTCACCGGGATGTACAGCCGCGGCAGGACGCCGAAGACCTGCACGCCGAGCGGATCGAGCCCGGTCTCCTCCTGCGCCTCGCGCAGCGCGGCCCGCAGCGGACCCTCCCCTTCCGGGTCACCGTCCACCGGGTCGACCGCACCGCCGGGGAACGACGGCTGCCCGGCGTGCGAGCGCAACTGCCGGGCGCGCTCCATCAACAGCAGCTCAGGGCCGTGCTCCCCCTGCCCGAACAGGATCAGCACCGCGGAGGGACGGCCGCCCGAGTCAGGCGGCAGAAAGCGGCTCAACTGCTCCGGCCGTACGCTCGGCGCCATCTTCGCCACCGGAGCCAGCCAGTCCGGCAGCTCGCTCAGCGACACCTCCGGAGCATCCGTCATTCCGCCCCCAACGCGGGTGCGGGCTTGCCGGGGAAGCCGGGCGGCGGCTTGAGGCGCTGGCCGACGCCTCCGCCCAACTCGTACTTGAGCAGCTTGGCCGCCTTGGCCGGGTCCGTCTCCCCCTCACCGTACGAGGGACACAGCGGCGCGATCGGGCAGGCGCCGCAGGCGGGCTTGCGCGAGTGGCAGACGCGACGGCCGTGGAAGATCAACCGGTGCGAGAGCATCGTCCACTCGCTCTCGGGGAACAGCGAGCCGACTTCCTGCTCGATCTTCACCGGGTCCTCCGAGGTGGTCCAGCCGAAGCGGCGGGCCAGCCGGCCGAAGTGCGTGTCGACTGTTATGCCTGGGACGCCGAAGGCGTTGCCCAACACGACGTTCGCCGTCTTGCGCCCCACCCCGGGGAGGGTGACCAGGTCCTCCAGCCGGTTGGGCACCTCGCCGCCGAAGCGGTCGCGGATGGCCGCCGAAAGGCCCAGGCAGGACTTGGCCTTCGCCCGGAAGAACCCGGTCGGCCGCAGCAACTGCTCCAGCTCCTCCGGGTCGGCCGCCGCCATCGCCTCCGGGGTCGGGTACTTGGCGAACAGCGCGGGAGTCGTCTGGTTGACCCGCAGATCGGTGGTCTGGGCGGACAGCACGGTGGCGATCAGCAGCTGGAAGGGGTTCTCGAAGTCCAGCTCGGGGTGGGCGTACGGGTAGGCCTCGGCGAGTTCGCGGTTGATCCGCCGCGCCCGGCGCACCAGCGCGGTGCGGGACTCGGGCTTGGCGGCAGCAGCGCCGGCCTTGGCGGGCGCGCTCTTGGCGGCGGTCTTCGTCGCGGCCTTGGCGACGGTCTTCGTCCCAGCCTTGGCGGCGGTCTTCGCCGCGGACTTCGCGGCGGGCTTCGTCGCGGCGGTCTTGGCCGTGCGCTTGGCGGCGGCCTTCGCCGTCTTGGCGGGTGCCTTGGCGGCGCTTTCGGCGGTGGCCTTGGACGCGGTCCTGGCCGCCGTCTTGGTGGCGGCCTTCGCCGCGCTCCTGGCGGTCGCCTTGGCGACCATCTTCGCGGCGGCGTCCTCGGCCGCCTTGGAGGTGACCTTGCCGGACCTCCTGGGCGCCCTGTCGGGCGCGTCGGCACCGGGGTCCGCCTTCGCCCCGACTCCGGGCGCGGCCGTACGGGGAGCTTGTTCGCTCACAGCGGAATCAGGGTCGCGGGTCACCCGTACGGACCCTCCACCCTGCTGCTTCTTGCGCGCACTTGGCGTATCAGGCACCCGGCCAGCCTAAGCCTCGGCACCGACATCCGCCCTTGACCATCACGATTCGCGGCACAATCCGACCCCGAAGGACACGGGCGCGGCACTATAGGTCACACTTGTGATCGATAGCACTGTTTTACCGTCCGGCATTATGGGGACTGGACACGGTCGGTGAAATCAACAAGGAGAGACCTCGTGGACGACGTTCTGCGGCGCGCTCCGCTGTTCGCGGCGCTAGACGATGAGCAGGCCGCTGAGCTGCGCGCCTCCATGACGGAGGTCACCCTCGCGCGGGGTGACTCCCTCTTCCACGAAGGCGACCCGGGCGACCGGCTCTACGTGGTCACCGAGGGCAAGGTGAAGCTGCACCGCACCTCACCGGACGGCCGGGAGAACATGCTCGCGGTACTGGGCCCCGCCGAGATGATCGGCGAGCTGTCCCTCTTCGACCCGGGCCCGCGCACCGCCACCGCGACCGCGCTGACCGAGGTCAAGCTGCTCGGGCTGGGCCACGGCGACCTCCAGGTGTGGATCAACGCCCGGCCCGAGGTCTCGGTCGCGCTGCTGCGTGCCGTCGCCCGTCGCCTACGCCGCACCAACGACAACATGTCGGACCTGGTCTTCTCCGACGTGCCCGGCCGCGTGGCCAAGGCGCTGCTCGACCTGTCGCGCCGGTTCGGCGTGCAGTCCGACGAGGGCATCCACGTCGTGCACGACCTGACGCAGGAGGAGCTGGCCCAACTGGTCGGCGCCTCACGCGAGACGGTCAACAAGGCGCTCGCCGACTTCGCTGGCCGCGGCTGGCTGCGCCTGGAGGCGCGCGCCGTGATCCTGCTGGACGTCGAGCGACTGGCCAAGCGGTCCCGCTGACGCCCGGTCGTCACGGGTTGGTGCGGGGGCTTCGCCCCCGCACTCCGCGCTTGTTGAGGTCCGTATCCCAGCCGCGCCCCCTTGGGGCCTCGCCCGCCTCAGATGAGGCCGTGTTCGCGCAGGTAGTCGAGCTGGGCCCGTACGGACAGTTCGGCGGCGGGCCACAGGCCGCGGTCGACGTCCGCGTAGACCTGGGCCACGACCTGCGCGGGCGTGGTGTGCCCCTGCTCCACCGCGGTCTCCACCTGGGCGAGCCGGTGGGCGCGGTGCGCCAGGTAGTACTCGACGGCGCCGCGTGCGTCGGACAGCACCGGGCCATGCCCGGGCAGAATCGTTTCCACGGCCCCGTCAGCGGTCAGCGCCCGCAACCGGCGCAACGAGTCCAAGTAGTCGCCGAGCCGCCCGTCGGGGTGGGCCACCACGGTCGTACCGCGCCCGAGAACCGTGTCGCCGGTCAACACCGCCCGGTCTGCGGGCAGTTGGAAGCACAGCGAGTCCGCCGTATGACCCGGCGTCGGCACCACCCGCAGTTCGAGCCCGCCGGTGCTGATCACATCGCCGGCCGCCAGGCCCTCGTCGCCGAGCCGCAGCGCCGGGTCCAGCGCGCGGACGTTGCTCCGGGTCAGCTCGGCGAACCGCGCGGCGCCCGCGGCGTGGTCCGGGTGGCCGTGGGTCAGCAGCGTGAGCGCGACGCGCTTGCCCATGCTCTCGGCGACGGCCAGCACATTGCGCAGATGCGTCTCGTCCCGCGGCCCCGGGTCGATCGCCACGGCGAGGTCGGAGTCGGGCTCGCAGACCAGCCAGGTGTTCGTACCGTCCAGCGTCATGGGCGACGGGTTCGGCGCCAGTACGCACACCGCGCGCGCGGTCGCGGGCCCGCCGACGGAGGGCTCGGGGGCGCCGGGCAGTATCGCGGCGGTCATCACTCGGCTCCTCGGGTGTCGTCCGCGGCGACGTCCTCGGACGACCGCCTCGGTATGCGTCGGGTGAACTCGTCGTGCCCCGGCCAGCTCAACACGATCTCCTCGCCGTCGAGTCGGGCGCGCGCCAGAACCGGTTCCAGGTCGCGGGCACCGCAGTCGGCGTGGGCGGCGGCGACGGACCCGTACCGGGCCAGCGGCCGCAGCGTGGCGATGGTCGGCGGCATCATCAGCAACTCGCCCTGGTCGTAACCGGATGCCGCCTCCCGGGGCAGCAGCCACGCCGTGCGGTCCGCCTCACCGGAGACGTCGCGGGTGCGCTGGCCTTCGGGCAGTGCCGCCAGGAAGAACCACGTGTCATAGCGGCGCTCCTCGAACTCCGGGGTGATCCACCGCGCCCAGGGGCCCAGCAGATCGGACCGGAGCACCAGTTCACGGCGTGCCAGGAAATCGGCGAACGAGAGCTCACGGCTGACCAGCGCCCGGCGGTCCGCCTCCCAGTCCTCGCCGGTGGTGTCCGCCACCACCGAGTCGGCGTCCGGACCGGCGAGCAGCACCCCGGACTCCTCGAACGTCTCCCGTACGGCCGCGCACACGACGGCCTGCGCGGTCGCCCCCGGGTCGCCGTCCGACGTCAGCCCGAGCCGCTCCGCCCACACCCGCGGCGACGGCCCCGCCCAGCCGACGGGGCGCTCGTCGCGCGGGTCGACACCGCCGCCCGGATACGCGTACGCGCCTCCGGCGAAGGCCATGGAGGCGCGTCTGCGCAGCATGTGGACCTGCGGTCCGGCCGCGGAGTCCCGCAGCAGCAGGACGGTCGCGGCCCGGCGCGGTGGTACGGGCGTGAGCGCACCGCCCGCGAGGGCGCGGATCCGGTCCGGCCAGGTCGACGGGAACCACTGCCCGTTGGTCGTGGTCATGCCGTAACGCTATCGCTGGATGTCCGCTATTTCTCCCCCGGTTCCGGTCCGGCCGGGCTCGCGGACCGCGGGCTACTCGACCTCGACCTGGATCTCCACCTCGACCGGCGCGTCCAGCGGCAGCACCGCGACGCCCACCGCGCTGCGCGCGTGCACGCCCTTGTCGCCCAGCACCTCGCCCAGCAGTTCGCTGGCGCCGTTGAGCACGCCCGGCTGGCCGGTGAAGTCCGGCGCGGAGGCGACGAAGCCGACCACCTTCACGACCCGCTTGACGCGGTCCAGGTCGCCGATGACCGACTTGACCGCGGCCAGCGCGTTGAGCGCGCAGGTACGGGCCAGGTCCTTGGCCTCCTCGGCGGTGACCTCCGCACCCACCTTGCCGGTGAGCGGCAAGGTCCCGTCCACCATCGGGAGCTGGCCCGCGGTGAAGACGTAGCTGCCGGACTGAACGGCGGGCTGGTAGGCGGCCAGCGGAGGAACGACGTCCGGAAGCTTCAGACCGAGCGAGCCGATCTTCTCCTCAACCGCGCTCAGGCCCGCCCGTCCGCCCTCGTTCGAGGCGCTTCGCGGCGCAGTCATGACTTCTCCCTCTTGAGGTAGGCCACCAGCTGCTCGGGGTTGTTCGGCCCGGGAACGACCTGGACGAGCTCCCATCCGTCCTCGCCCCAGGTGTCCAGGATCTGCTTCGTGGCGTGTACGAGCAGCGGCACAGTCGCGTATTCCCACTTGGTCATGGCTGTGACTGTAATGCCTCGTCCCGGCGCCACCGCCGCCAGACCACCACGAGCCGCACGGCCGACGCGAGAGCCGACCCGGCCCGGTGCGTAGATCCAGAACCGACTGGTTAGGCTCACAAGGGTGAGCGCCCAACACTCAGCCGCGCCGCCGGCGGCGGCCGCGCAGCAGGCGACCCGGCTCCACATCGTGACGGGCAAGGGCGGGACCGGGAAGACCACGGTCGCCGCCGCCCTCGCGCTCGCCCTCGCGGACGAGGGGAAGCGCACCCTCCTGGTCGAGGTCGAGGGGCGGGGCGGCATCGCCCAACTCTTCGAGACGGAAGCGCTGCCGTATGAGGAGCGCAAGATCGCCGTGGCGCCCGGCGGCGGGGACGTCCACGCCCTGGCGATCGACCCCGAGCTGGCGCTGCTCGACTACCTGGACATGTTCTACAAGCTGGGCCGGGCCGGCCGCGCCCTGAAGAAACTCGGCGCGATCGACTTCGCGACCACGATCGCGCCCGGCCTGCGGGACGTCCTGCTGACCGGCAAGGCGTGCGAGGCGGTGCGCCGCAAGGGCACGTCCGGCGGACGGGCCTACGACGCGGTCGTGATGGACGCCCCGCCGACCGGGCGCATCACCCGCTTCCTCAACGTGAACGACGAGGTGGCGGGCCTGGCCCGGTTCGGCCCGATACACAACCAGGCGCAGGCCGTCATGCGGGTGCTCAAGTCGGCCGAGACGGCGGTGCACCTGGTGACACTGCTGGAGGAGATGCCGGTCCAGGAGACGGTGGACGGTGTCGCCGAACTGCGCGCCGCCGGGCTGCCGGTGGGCGCGGTGGTGGTCAACATGCTGCGCCCCGCGGTACTGGACGAGGCGGCGGTGCGCATCACCTCCAGCACGGAGCGGCGCGGTCACCGCGCGGCGGTGGCCAAGGCCCTGTCCCAGGCGGGCCTCGGCGGCGCGCGCCGCGGCGGGCTGGCGGAACGGCTGGTGGACCCACTGCTGGAGCAGGCGCGCGAGCACGCGGAGCGGGTGGCGCTGGAGCGCCGCGAACGCGCCGAGATCGCGGGGCTGGGCCTGCCGACGTACGAACTGGAACTGCTCGGTGACGGCATCGAGGTGGGCGGCCTGTACCGGCTGGCCAACTCGCTGCTGGAACAAGGGATCGCGGGTACGCAGAGGAAGGGCGGGCGATGAGCTGGCAGGCCCCGTTGCTCGACATCGATCCGCTGCTCGACGACCGTGAGACGCGGATCATCCTGTGTTGCGGCTCGGGCGGGGTGGGCAAGACCACGACGGCCGCGGCCCTGGGGCTGCGGGCGGCCGAACGCGGCCGGACGGTCGTGGTGCTGACCATCGACCCGGCGCGGCGGCTCGCGCAGTCGATGGGGCTCACCGAACTGGACAACACACCGCGCCGGGTGGACGGCATCGACGAGTCCGCGGGCGGTCAACTGCACGCGATGATGCTGGACATGAAGCGGACGTTCGATGACATCGTCGTCCAGCACGCCGAGCCGGAGCGCGCCCAGGCGATCTTGGAGAACCCGTTCTACCAGTCGCTTTCCGCGGGTTTCGCGGGCACGCAGGAGTACATGGCCATGGAGAAGCTCGGCCAGCTGCGGGCCCGCGACGAGTGGGACCTGATCATCGTGGACACCCCGCCGAGCCGCTCCGCGCTGGACTTCCTGGACGCCCCCAAGCGCCTCGGCTCGTTCCTCGACGGCAAGTTCATCAAGTTGCTGATGGCCCCGGCGAAGGCGGGCGGACGTGCCGGGATGAAGTTCCTCAACGTCGGGCTGTCGATGATGACCGGCGCGCTGAACAAGGTGGTCGGCGCGCATCTGCTGCGGGACGTTCAGACGTTCGTGGCGGCGATGGACACCATGTTCGGCGGTTTCCGCAAGCGCGCGGACGCCACCTACCGGCTGCTCCAGGCGCCCGGTACGGCGTTCCTCGTGGTGGCGGCGCCGGAGCGGGACGCGCTGCGCGAGGCCTCGTACTTCGTGGAGCGGCTGGCGGCGGAGCGCATGCCGTTGGCCGGGCTGGTGCTGAACCGGGTGCACGCCAGTGGTGCGGCGCGGTTGACGGCGGAACGGGCGCTCGCCGCCGCCGAGGCGTTGGAGGATTTGGCGGCGGAGTGGCCCGGCGCCGGAGATCCGGCGCCAAGTACCGTCACCGCTGCGGAAGTTGGCGATCCGGTGGACTGCCCCGCCGTGGAAAATCTTACCGACGGCCGGATTGCCGATCACGTCACAGGGAAAACTGAGGGCAAGACCTTCACCGAGGAGATCCTCGCCGAGCCGGACGGGCTGGCCGCGGAGAGCCTGGCGGCGGGCCTGCTGCGGCTGCACGCGGAGCGGATGCAGGTGGTGGCCCGGGAGGGCCGCACCCGCGAGCGTTTCGCCTTGGTGCATCCGGACGTGCCCGTCGCCGAAGTCGCCGCGCTGCCCGGTGACGTACACGACCTGGAGGGTCTGCGGGCGGTGGGAGAGCGGTTGGCGAACGGTCAGCCGGCCGCCGCGTAGTCCTCTTCCACCTCGGCGGTCAGCAGGCCCATGCTGCGCTCGTACTCATGGCGGGCGGTCTCCAGCAGTCTGCGCCATGAGGTGACCGTCGGGCGGCGGCGCAGCAGTGCCCTGCGCTCGCGCTCGGTCATCCCACCCCACACGCCGAACTCCACGCGGTTGTCGAGCGCGTCCGCCAGGCACTCGGTACGCACCGGGCATCCGGTGCACACCGCCTTGGCCCTGTTCTGCGCCGCCCCCTGGACGAACAGTTCGTCCGGATCTGTGGTGCGGCACGCTGCCTGCGCGCTCCAGTCGGTAACCCAGCTCATGCTGGCGCCGTCCTCTCCCGAATCGGGGCTCCCCCACGGCGGCAGCGGCATATTCACCGCCGCCAGTTGAGGACGTTACGGAAGGAGGACACGGCACAACAGCCCTTTCAGGCCCAATCTTGAATGGCCCGAATGGACTATGCGTGCGCGACAGATCACCCACCGGAGTGAGCGTGTTTCGGAGCCGCTTTCAAACCGGCAACTCGGGGCATAACGGTCACATTGCCGGGGATATTGCTCAAGGCCCCTGGCATATGCCGGAATCGGGACAGTTCTCATCACCCACAAGAGTGACAATGAGAGGCAAACGCCCGACTCACTGACGCGTCCGTCTTCCACAGGTTAGGCGAACAGGTGGGCGTACGTCCTCAGAATCGACACGTAGGCTGCTCCCCATGGCCTACAAGCGCTCCGGCGGGGGTCTGGCGACGACCCGGCAAGCCGCCAAGTTCCTCGGTGTCAGTGTGCTGTCCGGGGTGGTGCTGGCAGGCATCGCGCTGCCCGCCACCGGCGCCATCGGGCTGTCCGCCAAGGGCACGGTCGCGGACTTCAACGCGCTGCCCGGCGAACTCAAGCGCCCGCCGCTGAGCCAGGCGACGAAGATCCTGGACGCCAACGGGGGCCTGATCGCCACCGTCTATTCGCGCGACCGCACCTCGGTTCCGCTCAGCCAGATCAACCCGGCCATGCAGAAGGCGATCGTCGCGATCGAGGACTCGCGCTATTGGCAGCACGGCGCGATCGACATGAAGGGCATTCTGCGCGCGCTCAACTCCAACGCCGCGTCGGGCGGCGTCTCCCAGGGCGCCTCCACGCTCACCCAGCAGTACGTCAAGAACGTGTTCATCGAGGAGGCCGGCGACGACCCCGACAAGGTCGCTCAGGCCACCCAGCAGACCATCGGCCGCAAGATCAAGGAACTGAAGTACGCGATCCAGGTCGAGAAGGAACTGGGCAAGAAGCAGATCCTGGAGAACTACCTCAACATCACGTTCTTCGGCGAACAGGCGTACGGCGTTCAAGCGGCCGCCCAGCGGTACTTCAGCACGGACGCCAAGGATCTGACCCTCGACGAGGCGGCCCTGTTGGCTGGAATCGTTCAGTCACCGACCCACTACGATCCGATCGCCTACCCCAAGGAGGCGATCACGCGCCGGAACACGGTGCTCAAGCGGATGGCCGACCTCGGCGACATCACCCGGGCGCAGGCCACCGAGGCGCAGGCCAAGCCGCTGGGCCTGAAGCCCAGCACCCCGAGGAACGGCTGCATCACCGCCGTCAGCGGCGCGGGCTTCTTCTGCGACTACGTGCGCGAGACCTTCCTGAACAACCCGGTCTTCGGCAAGACCCGGGAGGACCGCGCCAAGCGCTGGACCACCGGCGGCATGACGATCAGGACCACACTGGACCCGCAGGCCCAGCAGTCCGTCCAGGCCTCCATCCAGAAGCACGTCTACGAGACCGACCCGGTGGCCACCGCCGTGACCCTGGTGCAGCCAGGCACCGGCAAGATCGTGGCGATGGGCCAGTCGCGGCCCTACGGCTTCGGGGAGAACGAGACCCAGATCAACTACAACGTGGACCAGTCGATGGGCGGCGGCCGGGGCTTCCAGTCCGGTTCGACGTTCAAGCCCATCACGGCCGCGGCGGCGATCGACGGCGGCACCAATCCCAACACCGTTTATCCGGCGCCGTACTCGATGACGTACCCGAGCCCGGTCAACACCTGCGGCAAGCCCTGGGTCAACACCTACGGCTCGACGCTGTCCAACGAGGACAAGTCCGAGGTCGGGCCGATGAACATGCAGAAGGCCACGGCCCTTTCGGTCAACACGTACTACGTGCAACTCATCAGCGACATCGGGGTCTGCCCGGTGACGCAGATGGCCTCGAAGATGGGTGTGCACCGGGCGGACGGCAACCCGATCGACCAGGTGCCGTCGATCACCCTGGGCACCCAGGAGGTCAGTCCGCTGACCATGGCCGCGGCGTACGCCACCTTCGCCAACCACGGCGTCTACTGCACACCGGTCGCCATCGAGTCGATCACCGACGCCAACGGCAAGTCGATGCCCGTACCGCAGAGTTCCTGCACCCAGGCCATGTCGGAGAACACCGCCTCGACGCTCAACACCCTCCTCAAGGGCGTGGTCGAGGACGGCACCGGCAAGCAGGCCGGGCTGCCCGACCGGGACAGCGCGGGCAAGACCGGTACCACGGACAGCCGTTACGCCGCCTGGTTCGTCGGCTACACCTCGAACATGGCCGGTGCGGTCTGGGTCGGCAGCCCCTCGAAGAACCTGTCGATGACCAACATCACCATCGGTGGCGTCTACCACGACAAGGTCTTCGGCGCCGACACCCCGGGCCCGATCTGGAAGGACGCCATGAGCGGCGCCCTCGCGGGCACCCCGGCCGGGAGCCTGCCCACGGTCCCGCTGGCGGGCGGCAACCCGCCGGGCGGCAGCCAGAACCCCAGCCCGAACCCTGGCGACCAGGGGAAGGGCAAGGGCCATGGAAACGGCGGCAACACGTTCCCGTGGCCGACCATCAGCCTGCCGCCGGGTCTGCTGGGCGGCGGCCAGAACGGCGGCAACTGGCCGTAGGAGCAGGACCTGTGACGTGTTTCACGTGAAACAGGCGTTCTAACGACAGGTGGGGCGCCCCCGCAATTCCGGGGGCGCCCCACCTGTGAGCTTTTTATGAGGGCGGTATCAGTCGCCCAGGCGTCGCTTGACCTCGGCGGCGACCCGGCCGCCCTCGGCGCGACCGGCGACCTTCTGGTTCGCCAGCTTCATGATCACGCCCATCGCACGCGGCCCCTCGCTGCCCTGGGAGGCGGCCTCGGCCACGGCTTCGGCGACCAGCGCGGCCAACTCCTCGTCACTGAGCGGCTTGGGCAGGTACTCGGCGAGCACCTCGCCCTCCGCCCGCTCACGCTCGGCGGACTCCGCACGGCCGCCCTTGTCGAAGGCCTCCGCCGCCTCACGGCGCTTCTTGGCCTCGCGGGCGATCACCTTCTCCACCTCGGCGTCGGACAGCTCACGGGCCTCGGTACCCGCGACCTCTTCCTTGTGAACGGCGGTGAGGGTGAGACGGAGCGTGGACGCGCGCAGTTCGTCGCGCGCCTTGATGGCCGCGGTGAGATCGTCCTGAAGCCGGGCTTTGAGCGTGGTCATACCGTGAGTCTGCCATGGGGCATGCGATGGCCGCCGGAAGATTTCCAGCGGTGCGGGACGTCTGCCACGATGGGCGCATGCGCGCTCGTTATGGGATCCCCCTGGGAATTACGGCAGTCGGCGCGGCCTCGGTGGTGTACGCCGCGGGCTTCGAAGTCCGTTCCTTTCGGCTGCGACGGGTCGAGGTCCCCGTGCTGCCGCCGGGGATGCGGCCGTTGCGCGTCCTTCAGATCTCCGACATCCACATGGTGAGCGGTCAGAACAAGAAGCGCCGCTGGCTGCAGTCGCTGGCCGGGCTGCGTCCCGACTTCGTGATCAACACCGGTGACAACCTCTCGGACCCGGAGGCCGTCCCGGAGGTACTGGACGCGCTCGGCCCGCTGATGGAGCTGCCGGGCGCCTATGTCTTCGGCTCCAACGACTACTACGGGCCGAAGCTGCGCAACCCGGCCCGCTACCTGGTGGAGCGCGCGCACGGCAAGCACGGCCTCAACGGCAACCCGCCGGCGCAGGGCGCGATCCACAACCCGTGGCAGGAGATGCGGGACAGCTTCGACACGGCGGGCTGGATCGGCCTGAACAACACGCGCGGCCGGCTCAAGCTGGGCGACGGCACGGAGATCGCGCTCACCGGCCTGGACGACCCGCACATCAAGCGCGACCGCTACGGGATGGTGGCGGGCGGCCCCTCCTCCGACGCCGACCTGTCCCTCGCCGTGGTCCACGCCCCGTATCTGCGTGTCCTGGACGCCTTCACGGCCGACGGCTACCCGCTGATCCTGGCCGGGCACACCCATGGCGGCCAGCTGTGCGTGCCGTTCTACGGCGCCCTGGTCACCAACTGCGACCTGGACACCCGCCGGGTGAAGGGCCTGTCCACCCATCGCGCGGGCGGCCGCACCGCCTATATGCACGTTTCCGCAGGTTGCGGCACAAACCGGTACACCCCGGTACGTTTCGCCTGCCCTCCCGAGGCGACCCTGCTCACCCTGACTCCCGGCGCCTGAGTCCCGCCTCCGGGCGCCGCCAAACCGGATTTCGCCTGCGGTCACGAGTCCGCTAGAGTAGAGCCCGTTGCACCGGGGTGTAGCGCAGCTTGGCAGCGCGCTTCGTTCGGGACGAAGAGGCCGTGGGTTCAAATCCCGCCACCCCGACTGGTGAAACACCTGATCAGGGCCAGTCTCCGCTCGCGTGAGACTGGCCCTGACTCGTTGGGGCGACTTTCTGGGGGGAGCCTGCTCCCGAGTACCCGTCGCTAACGGGTCGCCAGACACGTCCGGAGCAGCCTGTCGAGAGTTCGCGCCGACGGCCCGTGGAGCCCCCACCGGTCGTCACCAACGGCGCCGCCCGGCCCGGCGCCGGGGCAGGTCGCGGCCAGCCGAAGCGCTATGTCCGCATTGTGTCGATATGCTATCGGCTGTGATCAAGCCTGGACGGCTGCGGCTACGTCGTCGTCCCTACGGCCCGTGGCCCCCCGAGCTGCTGTTGCCGGTGATGCTGGCCATTGTCATCGCCAGCCTGGCCTTCGCCACGCCCAGGAGCGTCGCCATCAGCCGCATCCTGCCCGCGGTACCCGCCCTGGCCGCCTCCATGTGGCCCGTGCTTCCCACCGTCCTGCTGGGGACGTTCTGCCTGCTGCTCATGATCGGGATCAGCCTTGAGTTCCCCGATCTGGGGACGTGGTACACCGCCGCGGGGATCATCGCGGTCACCGTGGCGGCCGCGTACGGAAGCCATGTCCGGCTCCAGCGGGAGCAGACCCTCTTCCAGGTCCGGCTCGTCGCCGACGCGGCGCAGCAGGTGGTGCTGAGCCCGATGCCGCGCAGCTTCGGGAGCGTCGAGGTCGAGTCGCTGTACCTCGCGGCCGCGGCGGAGGCCCGCATCGGCGGCGACTTCTACGAGGTGGTCGACACCCGCTACGGGGTGCGGTTGCTCATCGGCGATGTGCGGGGCAAGGGCCTGCCGGCGGTGGGGACGGCCGCGGCGGTGGTCAACTCCTTCCGGGAGGCGGCCTACGACGAGCCTGACCTCGGCGGCATCGCACGCCGTCTGGAGGCCAGCAGCACCCGGCACACCTCCGCGTTCTCCCCCGACGACCTGATGGAGCGCTTCGCCACCGCCCTGCTCGTGGAGATCCCGTACGAGGAGCGGCACATCAGGATCCTCAACTGCGGGCACCCCCCGCCGCTGCTGCTGAACCGCGGGCGACTGCGCGTCCTGAAGCCCACCGATCCCTCGCCACCGCTCAACCTCGCGGAGCTGATCGGCGATCAGTACACCATCGACTCCGTCGACTTCGCCCCTGGCGACGAGCTGCTGCTGTACACCGACGGTGTCACCGAGGCCCGCGACCTCACCGGGGCGTTCTTCCCGCTGGCGGACTGGATGCGGCGGCAGACCCCCATGTGCCCCCGCGACCTGCTCGACCGGCTCCACCGTGACCTGCTGCACTACAGCGGCGGTGGCCTCGACGACGACATCGCCGCCCTCGCCGTGCGGCTGCGCGAGCCCCCGGCCCCCTCGTGAGCCCCGGCCGGCGGGTGGCCGCACCGCCCGCGGCGGACCCGAACGGTGTGCGGCGGGATACCGCCGGTCCGGACGGCGGGCGGTCGGGTTTGAATGGGAGGCATGAGTGATGTCTTCGCTGCCATGCCGGACTGGGAGAAACGCTTCCGGGCGCCGCGCGTGGGGCTGCCTGACTGGGCGCAGGACGCCCCGGAGCGTTCGCTGTACGTCTCCAACGCCACGGGCACGTACGAGCTGTACGCCTGGGACCGGCGCTCCGACACGCGGCGGCAGGTGACCGACCGGCCGAACGGGACCACGGACGGGACGCTGAGCCCGGACGGCGAGTGGATCTGGTGGTTCTCGGACACCGACGGCGACGAGTTCGGGGTCTGGATGCGCCAGCCGTTCGCCGGTGGGGACGACGAGCCGGGGGCACCGGGGCTGGCGCCCTCGTATCCGGCGGGGCTCGCCCTGGGGCGGGACGGCACGGTGGTCGTCGGCCGGTCGCTGGACGACGAGGGCACCTCGATCCATGTGGTCAGGCCTGGCCAGCCGGCCGAGCTGGTCTACCGGCACCCGGAGTCGGCGGGCGTCGGCGACCTCAGCGAGGACGGCACGCTGCTGGCCGTGGAGCACACCGAGCACGGTGACGCCATGCACTCGTCACTGCGGGTCATGACGCTGGACGGCACGACCGTCGCCGAGTTGGACGACACCGCTGGCGGTGAGCGCGAGCTGGGTCTGGAGTGCCTGGGGTTCGCTCCCGTCGCCGGTGACACCCGGCTGCTCGTCGCCCACCAGCGGCGCGGCCGGTGGGAGCCGATGGTCTGGGACGTCACCACCGGCCGGGAGACCGAGCTGGCGATCGACCTGCCGGGCGACGTGGCCGCCGAGTGGTACCCGGACGGCTCCGCCCTGCTGGTCGAGCACACCCACCAGGGGCGCAGCGAACTGTGGCGGTACGCGTTCGCCGACGGCGCGCTGACCCGGATCCCGACGGACCCCGGCACCATCAGCGCGGCGACCGCCCGCCCGGACGGCACGGTGGAGTTCCTGTGGTCGTCGGCCGCGCTGCCGCCCGCCGTACGGTCCAGCACGGGCGCGACCGTGCTGGAGGTTCCCGGCTTCACGGCACCGCCGTCGGTGCCCGCGCATGACGTGTGGGTCGAGGGGCCGGGCGGCCGGATCCACGCGTTCGTACAACAGCCGCGCGGCGACGGGCCGTTCCCCACGGTGTTCGACATCCACGGCGGTCCCACCTGGCACGACAGCGACGCGTTCGCGGCGGCCCCGGCGGCCTGGGTGGACCACGGCTTCGCCGTCGTACGCGTCAACTACCGCGGCTCGACGGGCTACGGGCGGGAGTGGACGGACGCGCTCAAGCACCGGGTCGGGCTGATCGAGCTGGAGGACATCGCGGCGGTAGGGGAGTGGGCGGTCGCCTCCGGGCTCGCGGATCCGGCCAAGCTGGTGCTGGCGGGCGGTTCGTGGGGCGGCTATCTGACCCTGCTCGGCCTCGGCACGCAGCCGCAGGCGTGGGCCGCGGGGCTGGCGGCGGTGCCGGTGGCGGACTACCTGGCGAGCTACGAGGACGAGATGGAGGCGCTCAAGGCGCTGGACCGCACGCTGTTCGGCGGCTCGCCGCAGGAGGTGCCGGACCGGTACGCGGCCTCGTCACCGCTGACGTACGTGGAGCAGGTGCGGGCACCGGTCTTCATCTCGGCCGGGACGAACGATCCGCGCTGCCCGATACGGCAGATCGACAACTACGTCGAGCGGTTGGCGAGCCTGGGCAAGGTGCACGAGGTGTACCGGTACGACGCCGGGCACGGGTCGCTGGTGGTCGAGGAGCGGATCAAGCAGCTGCGGCTGGAGTTGGCGTTCGCCGACCGGGTGCTGGGGCTCGGCGCCGCGGGCTGAGCCGGGGTGGCTCAGGCGTCCGCCGGGTCGGTGATCAGGCCGAGGGCCAGGTCGCGCTGGACCTCGGCCTCCCGGCGGACCAACCGGATCCAGATGAAGACGACGAAGCCCGCGAAGACGAACCACTCGCCGGTGTAGCCCAGGTTCTGGAACGCCCGCATGTCGAGCCCGGTGTTGGGCGCGGCGGCGGGCGGCACCGGCCTCATCGGCGCCTGGCTGTGGGTCAGCGTGACCCAGCCGTCGTAGACCGGGTACGGCACCACGTTGACCAGGGAGGCGGAGCTGATCATGCCGAGCTGACCGGCGGGCAGCCCGCCACTGGCGTTGACGCCGGTGTCGCCGACGCCCTCCGACGCCTGGAGCGTCCCACGCACCGTGGTCTGCCCACCCGGCGCGGGCGGGATGGCACCGGGCGCGGAGGCGTTGCCGGGCAGCCAGCCGCGCACCACGGCCAGCGCGCCGCCGTCGGTGCGCAGCGGGGTGAGGACGTAGAAGCCCTGCCTGCCGTCCAGCGTCCGGCCCGGGACCAGCAGCTGGTGGGCGCTGTCGTACCGGCCGGTGACGGTGACCTCGCGGCCCGCGGCGTCCTGGGTGAGCTGCGCCTTGGCGTTCGGCAGCAGGTCGTGCAGCGGCACCGCGTCGGCGGCCGAGGGCTTGGGCGCCTGCTCGGCCGCGTGCTGCTGGGCGACCCGCGCGTCGAACCGGCTGAGCTGCCACGTACCCATGAAGACGCAGAACGGGATGGCGAGCAGCACGAACAGGTGGATCCCCAGCCAGCGGGGGGTCAGCAGGAACCGGTACACGCCTCAACGGTACGGGCAGCGCCTGTGCCGCCAGGACCCGGCCCCGGCGCGCCGCGCTACGGCGGGCTACGAGGCGGGCAGCGCCGGCGTGCGGTAGACCGTGCCCGCGCAGGCTCCGTTGATGGTGGCGGAGGCGGTGGTCGGCGGGCCCGCGTCGGGGGTGTTGGACAGGGTGATGCCGTTGGCCGCCGGGGGCGACGTGGGCGTACCGCCGCCGCCCGACCCGGAGTCGGAGGACGCCGGGGTGGTGCCGGTGGCGGGAGTGTTGCCCGAGGTCCCGGCGTCGCTGGCGTTCGGCCCGGTGGTGCCGGCACCAGTGGATCCGCCGTTTCCGCCGCCGGTGGCGGTCGACCCGCCGGTCGAGGTCGCGGCGCAGCCGGAGGCGCCGCCGCCCGCGGCCGGGATCCATGCGAAGTCGACCTGGTACGCCTTGCCCGGGGGCAGCGTCACGCTGTCCGGCGCGGTCGCCGGGTCGGGCAGCAGGCTGCTGGCCGGGTCACCCGCGGTGTGGTCCACGACCTGGATCCTGCTGGGATCGGTGGAGCCCTGCGCGGTCACCGCGATCTGGCCCTCGCCGGAGACGGTACAGCTGGTGTTGGAGACGTTGACGACCCGGAACGAGCCGTAGACCCGGCCCTCCTGGTCGGGTGTGCCGGTCTGGGCGGTGCCCCTGCCGAGCTGGGCGCGGGCGCAGCTCGGCGAGGCGACGGTCATCACGCCACCGGGCGGCGCGGTGTCGCCGCGGCTGCCGGAGCGGCTGGCCGAGGGCACCGGGCTGGGCCGCGCCGTGCTGGCGCCGCCCGGTCCGCCGCTGCCGGCCGTACCGGCCGGGCCCGATCCGCCGCCGGCCTGGTCCGTGTCGCCGAGGGCGCCCGGGCTGCTGCCGGTGGTGTGGCTGCTGCTGGTGTTGGCCGCGCCGACGGTGTCGGTGCCGCCGGTGGCGGCGGCGTGCAGTACGGCGGGAACCGCGGTGCCGACGAGCAGTACCCCGGCGGCGGCGCCCACCATGGCCTGGCGGCGTCGGGTGCGGCGGGCGGGGATCGCGTGGCGCAGCCGGTCGAGCGCTTCGGGCTCGGGCTCGATGTCCCGTACCGCGTCCCGCATCAGGCGGCGCAGCGCCAGTTCGTCGAAGTTGTCGGCGGCGTCGTTGAAGTGGTTCTGTTCAGGCATGCCGTCGGGGACATCGGGGTCGGATGGATGCTGGGTCATGCCGGCGCCTCCATGGCGATGCGGAGCGCGGCGATGCCGCGGGATCCGTACGCCTTGACGGAGCCGACGGATATGCCGAGTGTCTCGGCGACCTGGGCCTCGGTCATGTCCGCGAAGTAGCGCAGCACGAGCACCTCGCGCTGGCGGCGCTGCAACCCCCGCATGGAGCGGATCAGTTGGTCGCGCTCCAGCTGCTCGTAGGCGCCCTCCTCCGCGCTGGCCATGTCGGGCATCGGCTTGGACAGCAGCTTGAGCCCGAGGATGCGGCGGCGCAGTGTGGAGCGGGAGAGGTTGACGACGGTCTGGCGCAGGTAGGCGAGGGTCTTCTCGGGTTCACGGACCCTGCTGCGGGCCGAGTGGACCCGGATGAAGGCCTCCTGGACCACGTCCTCGCAGGAGGCGGTGTCGTCCAGGAGCAGTGCGGCAAGGCCGAGCAGCGACCGGTAGTGGGCCCGGTAGGTCTCGGTGAGGTGGTCGACCGTGGTACCCGCAGCCATGGTGCTGTCAGCGCTCACGGCCTCGGAGGGCAACTTGGCGACCGGCCATGGCGCGATCACCGGCAGACCGCCGGACGCCGAGCCGTAGCGGTCCGCCGAGGTGCGCCTGTCGCGCGGGGTCGCGGGTTTGCCGATTGCGGGGGCCTCGCCCCCGGCCCCCCAGGTTGCGATCCCGACTGCCTCTGCCACGACTGTTGGACGCGCATCCCCTGGCCAGGGTTGTACGGCTTCCGCATGCGTACCAACTCATCCCCACTGTCCCGGTTTTCCCGATCCCCGACGAGTGACGTCTATGGCAGGGCACTGACACAAAGACGCTCCCCGCCAACTGCCGGTTGCGGCAAGGCGGGGAGCGAAATTGTCGAACGCGGCGGCTGTCCCCTTCAAGCGGTACAGACCATCAGGTTCGTCACAGGTCCTTCACAAAGAAGGAGACTGTGCGTCCCCTCAGCCGCCGGAGGTCAGTTCCGCGGCGACCAGTTCGGCGATCTGCGCGGTGTTCAGCGCCGCGCCCTTGCGCAGGTTGTCGCCGCACAGGAACAGGTCCAGCGCGTACGGGTCGTCCAGCGCCCGGCGCACCCGGCCGACCCAGGTGGGGTCGGTGCCCACCACGTCGGCGGGGGTCGGGAACTCGCCCTCCCCCGGGTTGTCGCAGACCACGACGCCCGGCGCGCTGCCCAGGATCTCGTGCGCCCTGGCGACCGTCACCTCGTTCTCGAACCGCGCGTGCACGGAGAGCGAGTGGGTGGTGATCACCGGGACCCGCACACAGGTGGCGTTCACCCGCAGGTTGGGCAGGCCGAGGATCTTGCGCGACTCGTTGCGCACCTTCAGTTCCTCGGAGGACCAGCCCTCGTCCTTCAACGACCCCGCCCACGGAACGACGTTGAGCGCGAGCGGTGCCGGGAACGGCCCGAACTCGCCCACCGCGCGCCGGACATCGCCCGGCTGGGTGCCCAGGTTCGTCCCACCGACCTTGCTGATCTGCTCGCGCAACGTGTCGATTCCCGGCTGCCCGGCGCCGGATGCCGCCTGGTACGAGGAGACCACCAGCTCGGTCAGCCCGAACTCGGCGTGCAGCGCGCCCATCGCGACGATCATCGACAGCGTGGTGCAGTTGGGGTTGGAGATGATGCCGCGCGGCCGGATGCGGGCGGCGTGCGCGTTCACCTCCGGCACGACCAGCGGAACGTCCGGATCCATGCGGAACGCACCGGAGTTGTCCACGGCGACCGCGCCCTTGGCGGCGGCGATCGGCGCCCACTGCGCGGAGACCTCGTCCGGAACGTCGAACATCGCCACGTCGACGCCCTCGAAGGCCTCCTCGCTCAGGGCGATGACCTCGACCTCCTCGCCCCGCACCACGAGCTTGCGGCCCGCGGAGCGCGGCGAGGCGATCAGCCGGATCTCTCCCCAGACGTCCTCACGGGACGACAGGATGCCCAGCATCACCGTGCCGACGGCGCCGGTGGCACCGACCACGGCCAGGGTCGGCTTGTCCTTGCGATCGGTAGCGGTCATCGGCCGGTACCTCCGTACACCACTGCCTCGTCGCTCTCGCTGTCCAGGCCGAACGCGGTGTGCACGGCGCGCACCGCCTCGTTGACGTCGTCGGCGCGGGTGACCACCGAGATCCGGATCTCCGAGGTGGAGATCAGCTCGATGTTGACGCCCGCGTTGGACAGCGCCTCGAAGAAGCTCGCGGTGACCCCGGGGTTGGTCTTCATGCCCGCGCCGACCAGCGAGATCTTGGCGATCTGGTCGTCGTAGCGCAGCGACTCGAAACCGACGGCGCCCTTGGTCCTCTCCAGCGCCTCAAGGGCCTTGCGGCCGTCGGTCTTCGGCAGCGTGAAGGAGATGTCGGTCAGACCGGTGGACGCGGCGGAGACGTTCTGCACCACCATGTCGATGTTGATCTGAGCGTCCGCGATGGCACGGAAGATCGTCGCGGCCTCGCCCGGCTTGTCCGGCACCCCGACGACCGTGACCTTGGCCTCGGACGTGTCGTGGGCAACCCCCGAGATGATCGCCTGCTCCATCGGCTGGTCCCCTTGCGGTTCGCTACTGACCCAGGTCCCCTTCAGTCCGGAGAAGGACGAGCGGACGTGGATCGGGATGTTGTATCGGCGTGCGTACTCGACGCAGCGGTGCAGCAGCACCTTGGAGCCGGAGCTGGCCAGCTCCAGCATGTCCTCGAACGAGATCCAGTCGATCTTGCGGGCCTTCTTCACCACCCGCGGGTCGGCGGTGAAGACACCGTCGACATCGGTGTAGATCTCGCACACCTCGGCGTCCAGCGCGGCGGCGAGGGCCACCGCGGTGGTGTCGGAGCCGCCCCGGCCAAGGGTGGTGATGTCCTTCTTGTCGTGGGACACCCCCTGGAAACCGGCCACGATGGCGATGTTGCCCTCGTCGATGGCGGTCTGGATCCGGCCCGGCGTGACGTCGATGATCCGCGCTTTGTTGTGGACCGAGTCGGTGATGACTCCCGCCTGGCTGCCGGTGAACGACTGCGCCTCGTGTCCGAGGTTTTTGATCGCCATCGCCAGCAGTGCCATGGAGATCCGCTCTCCGGCGGTCAGCAGCATGTCGAACTCGCGACCAGCAGGGATCGGAGAAACCTGCTGCGCCAGATCGATCAGCTCGTCCGTCGTGTCACCCATCGCCGATACCACGACGACCACCTGGTGGCCGCTCTTCTTGGCATCGACGATCCGCTTGGCGACGCGCTTGATGCCCTCGGCATCCGCAACGGAGGAGCCGCCGTACTTCTGCACGACAAGGCCCACGTGCGCTCCTCGCAACTGTGTCTTCTGGGGGGACTGCCCCCAGACCCCCCATGGGGGTATGCGTTCGGCTCAGTCTAACGAGCGGGCGGAATACACCGCGTATGTATCACAGTGTGAGACGCAAGGCTCACTCCGTGATCAGCCGCTCAGCCGCTTGCGCGCCGGATCCTGCCCGCTACGAGCCGCGACACACGGAGACGTAAGCCACGTCACAACCGCTCAGCCCTTCTGGCCGCCGAGACGGCCACCGATCTCGGCGGCCATCACCTTCCCCGCCTCCTCGGCGAGCTGGTCCTCGCCGACCGAGTCGTCCGTGTCCAGACCGTCCAGCTCGTCCAGCGGCGAGTCCAGCCGGACATGGGCGACCAGGGACTGCAGGGCGCGCAGCGAGGCGCTGGCGGTCGGCCCCCAGTTGGACAGGTACGAGAACTGCCACCACCACAGCGCCTCGCTGACCCGGCCCTCCCGGTAGTGCGCCAGACCGTGGCTGAGGTCGGTGACCACGTCCGCCAGGTCGTCGGAGATCCGGCAGGCGACCGGCATGCTGCGCGGTACGTACGGATCGAAGACCTCGGAGTAGACGTCCACCGGCTCAAGCAGCGCGGCCAGCCGCTCCCGCAGCTCGTCGGCGTCCGGCTCCGGACCCACGTCCGGCTCGTAGCGCTCGTCCGGAACGATGTCCTCATGGGCGCCGAGGCGGCCTCCGGCGAGCATCAGCTGGGAGACCTCAAGGAGCAGGAAAGGTACGGCGCTGTCGGGTTCATCGCCCTTGGCCACTTCGCGCACCGCGACGATGAAGCTCTCGATCTGGTCGGCGATCTGGACCGCGAAGTCACCCGGATCCCCGGACTGCTTCGGGTCGCGCGCCTTGAACGGGCCCGTGCCGCCGTTGCGTACTGCGGTGTCAGACATCGAACAGTCGTCTCCCTTCGAAGGCACGCCCAACCGTGACCTCGTCGGCAGCAGTATGTTCCGCGTCCCTCGCACCGCTCGACCCCGGGGGGTTTACGCGTCGCTGAACGCTCCCTGGCATGACATCACACATCGAGCAGCCGCCTCCCCTCGAAGGCCCGGCCCAGCGTCACCTCGTCCGCGTACTCCAGGTCACCGCCCACCGGCAGACCGCTGGCCAGCCGGGTCACCTTCAGGCCCATCGGCTTGACCATGCGGGCCAGATAGGTGGCGGTCGCCTCACCTTCGAGGTTCGGGTCGGTGGCCAGGATCAGCTCGGTCACCGTGCCGTCCGCGAGCCGGGCCAGCAGCTCCCGTATCCGCAGGTCATCGGGGCCGACGCCCTCGATCGGGCTGATCGCGCCGCCGAGCACGTGATAGCGGCCCCGGAACTCCCGGGTCCGCTCGATCGCGACAACGTCCTTGGGCTCCTCGACCACGCAGATCACCGCGGGGTCGCGGCGCGGGTCCTGGCAGACCCGGCACTGCTCGCTCTGCGCGACGTTGCCGCAGACCGCGCAGAACCGCACCTTCTCCTTGACCTCGGTGAGCGCGTGGGCGAGCCTGCGCACGTCCGTGGGATCCGCCTGAAGGATGTGGAAGGCGATCCGCTGCGCGCTCTTGGGACCGACGCCGGGAAGCCTGCCCAGTTCGTCGATGAGGTCCTGGACCACGCCTTCGTACACGGAACGCCTTCTCTCTACGGTGTGCGGTTGTGCGGGCCCGCGGTCAGAACGGCAGACCCGGAATGCCGCCGCCCAGGCCCTGGGCGAGCGGGCCGAGCTTCTGCTGCTGCAGCTCCTGCGCCTTGCCGTTGCCGTCCCGGACGGCGGCCAGGATCAGGTCGGCGAGGGTCTCGGTGTCCTCCGGGTCCACCGCCTTCGGGTCGATCACCAGGCCGCGCAGTTCACCGGCGCCGCTGACCGTCGCCTTCACCAGACCGCCGCCCGCGGTGCCCTCGACCGCGGCCTCGGCCAGTTCGGCCTGCGCCGCGGCGAGGTCCTGCTGCATCTTCTGCGCCTGCTGCAGCAGCTGCTGCATGTTCGGCTGACCACCGGGGATCACGGGTTCGCTCCTGCCGTCCGTACGACTACCTATTACGTATGCGCGAGCCTACGTGCTCGAACGGCGCAGCGCGCTACGCCGTGCGGAGGACGGGCGTGGCGGCGGGGCGCGGCGCACACCCGCCTCGGCACCACGCTTTCACGGCCGGCGCCGAAGCGGAACCGACGCCCGCTCACTCGTTGGTGATCTCCTCGATCACCGTGGCGCCCAGCTCACGCACGATCAGGTCGTGCCCGGTCAGCGCCGTGTCGTCGAGATCGGGGTCGTCCTCCTCCGGGATGTCGTCCTCGATCGCGACCCGCGGCGGCGCCTCGGGCGCGGGCGCGGCGGACTGCGCCGGTGGTACGGGCTCGGGCCCGGCCGGAGCCGCGGGCCGCGCCGGTGCCGGGGCGGGCGCCGCGGGGCGCGGGCCGCCGCCGAAGCCGCCGCCGGACGGGCCGGCCGGTGCGCCGCCCCCCGAACCGCCGAAGCCGCCGGAGGACGCCGGGCCGCCGCCCTGGGCGGGGCCGCCCGCGCCGCCGGACGGGTCGACGATCGCCTCGATCTTCCACTGCAGGCCCAGCGCGTCGCTGACGGCCTGCCGCAGCACCTCGTCGCTGCCGCCGTTGACGAAGCTGTCGCGGGCGCCGGGGTTGGCGAAGCCGAGTTGGAGCGTGCTGCCGTCGAAGCCGACGACCTGGGCGTTCTGGCTGAGCAGGATCCAGGTGAAGCGGCGCCGGTTCTTCACCGCCTCCAGGATCTCCGGCCACATCTGGCGCACCCGGGACGGATCGCCCACCGGCGCGCCGCCGGGGGCCGCCGCCGCGGGCTGCGGGGCGGGCGCCGGGGTTGCGGGGGCGGCGGGGGCGGCCGGTGCCGTCGCGGTGGGCCAGGCGCCGGGGCGGGTGCCCGCGGCGGGGGTGCTCGGCCGCGGTTCCGATGCGGCCGAGGGCTGGGTGCCGGTCGGCCAGGAGCCGGGGGCGGCGGGCGCGTCGTCCTGGCGAGGGCGCGCCGCGGAGGGCCACGCGCCGGGCGGAGCGGCCGGTTCCGCGGCAGCGGGAGCGGGGGCCGGAGCCGGGGCTGGAGCAGGAGCGGGGGCCGCCGGGGCCGGGCTGGGCGCGGCGCTCTGCGGCTGCGGCGCGGCGGGCGGCTGCGGCCCGGCGCCCGCCGGGCCCGTACCGCCCTCCGGGCCGGCGCCCGCACCAGGCCGGACCGCCGCCCGGGCCGCGGCGGGGCCGGAGGAGACGCCTCCCGCGTGCGCGTCGCCGACCGGTGCGTGACCGGCCGAGGGCGCCGCCAGTCCACCGGCCAGCGCCTGCCGTTCAAGACGGTCCAGCCGGGACTGGACCGAACGCTCGTCGCCGTACGCGGCGGGCAGCAGCACCCGGGCGCAGATCAGTTCGAGTTGCAGCCGGGGCGAGGTGGCGCCCCGCATCTCCGTCAGCCCGGCGTTGACAAGGTCGGCCGCGCGGCTCAGCTCCGCGGCGCCGAAGACGGACGCCTGGGCCGCCATCCGCTCCACCACGTCGACCGGCGCGTCGATCAGGCCCTTCTCGCCCGCGTCCGGCACCGCCGCCAGGATCACCAGGTCACGCAGCCGCTCCAGCAGGTCGGCGACGAACCGGCGCGGATCGTGGCCGCCCTCGATGACCCGGTCCACCACCTCGAACGCCGCCGCGCCATCGCCCGACGCGAAGGCGTCCACGATGTCGTCGAGCAGCGCGCCGTCGGTGTAGCCGAGCAGCGCGGTGGCCATCGCATAGGTCACCCCGCCCTCTCCGGCGCCCGCCAGCAGCTGGTCCATCACCGACATCGAGTCCCGCACCGAGCCCGCGCCGGCCCGCACGACCAGCGGGAACACCCCGTCCTCGACCGGGATCGACTCTCGCTCGCAGACCTCCGCCAGGTAGTCCCGCAGCGTGCCGGGCGGCACCAGGCGGAACGGGTAGTGGTGGGTGCGCGACCGGATGGTGCCGATGACCTTCTCCGGCTCGGTGGTCGCGAAGATGAACTTCAGGTGCTCCGGCGGCTCCTCGACCACCTTCAGCAGGGCGTTGAACCCCGCCGAGGTGACCATGTGCGCCTCGTCGATGATGTAGATCTTGTAGCGGCTGGACGCGGGCCCGAAGAACGCCTTCTCCCGCAGGTCACGCGCGTCGTCCACACCACCGTGCGAGGCGGCGTCGATCTCGATCACGTCGATGGAGCCCGGCCCGCCGCGCGCCAGGTCGCGGCAGGACTGGCACTCGCCGCACGGGGTGGGCGTCGGCCCCTGCTCGCAGTTCAGGCAGCGGGCGAGGATCCGCGCGCTGGTCGTCTTGCCGCAACCGCGTGGACCGCTGAACAGGTACGCGTGGTTGACCCGGTTGTTCCGCAGCGCCTGCTGCAACGGGTCGGTGACGTGTTCCTGCCCGATGACCTCGGCGAAGGTCTCGGGACGGTAGCGGCGGTACAAAGCGAGCGACACGCCTACGACGATATCGGGGCGCACTGACAACCGGAGCCGCACCGGAGGATCTCGAACCCTCCGGCAGCCCTCACGCCTTCTTGGCGGCCCGCTTCGCCTCCTGCTTGTAGGCGCGGACCTTGTCCAGCGTCTCGGGGCCGGTGATGTCGGCCACCGAGCGATACGAGCCCTCCTCGCCGTAGGCCCCGGCCGCCTCCCGCCAGCCTTCGGGGCGCGCGCCGAGCTGCTTTCCCAGCACGGCCAGGAAGATCTGTGCCTTCTGCTTGCCGAAGCCCGGCAGTTCGCCCAGCCGCCTGAGCAGTTCCCGACCGCTGTCGGCGTCGCGCCAGATCCTGGTGGGGTCGCCGTCGTAGTGCTCCACGAGGTACTGGCAGAGCTGCTGGATCCGTTTGGCCATGGCCCCCGGATAGCGGTGCACGGCGGGCTTCTCGGACAGCAGCGCGGCGAACGCCTCCGGGTCCTGGGCGGCGATCTCCCGTGCGTCCAGGTCGTCCGTGCCCATCCGCCGCGCGATGGTGTACGGGCCGGAGAACGCCCACTCCATGGGGACCTGCTGGTCGAGCAGCATGCCGATCAGGAGGGCGAGCGGGCTGCGACTGAGCAGTTCGTCGGCCTCTGGCCGTTGGGCCAGGTGGAGGGTGGCGGTCATTCCTCCATGCTGGCAGTCGTCCCGAGCGCGCGCCGGTCAACACGCGCCTGCCCGGGGGCCCGGGGCTTGCCCGGCCTACACTGCACGCGTGGGCAGGGCACCCCGTCCGCCGCGCCGGAGGCGTTCCATCGAGCCGGCCTCGAATCCGTACGAGACCCTCTCGACCGTCGCGCTGCTGGCGTTCGCCGCGGTGGTGGTGGGGCTCGATCTGGCCACCAACCGGCGGGACTGGATCAGTGTGATGCTGCTGGTGGTCCCCGGCCTGGCCGCCAGCGTCTGCTCGGTGCGCCGTACCGCCGCGTTCAGCGCGCTGATCATGCTCATCCTGACGCTGCTCTACGGTGTTTCGCCGAAGTACGGGGACACCCTCGGCGACTGGCTGACCATCGCCGCCGCCGGTGTGATCGGGGTGATCTGCGTCGCCGTGTGCCGCTACCGACTGCGCCGCGAACGCGCCCTGGTGGAGGCCCGGGTCACCCTGCGCGTCCTACAGCGCACCCTGCTCCAGCCGCTGCCCATGCGCGCCCCGGACGTGGAGATCCACGGCTTCTACGCCCCCGCGAAGGCCGAGGCCCTGGTCGGCGGTGACATCTACGACGCCGTGGAGTCCCCGTACGGCACCCGGCTGCTGATCGGCGACGTACAGGGCAAGGGGCTGGACGCGATACAGGCCGGGGCCGCGGTGCTCAGCGCGTTCCGGGAGTCCGGGTACTACCTGCCGACCGTCGCCATGGTGGCGGACCGGCTGGAACAGGCGGTGACCCGGCACAACCGCCGCGCGGTTCGCTCCGGGCAGGAGGAGCGCTTCGTCACCGCGCTGCTCGCCGAGTTCGCCGCCGACGGCGCGGTACGGCTGATCGACTGCGGCCATGTGGCCCCGCTGGTGGTCGCCGACGACGAGGTGCACGAGTTGGAGTGCGCCGCCCCCGGCGTCCCGCTGGGCCTGGCCGACCTGGTGGGCCAGGAACGCGCCGTGCGCCGCATCGACCTGCGCGAGGGGGACCTGCTGGTGCTGTGCACCGACGGAGTGCTCGAAGCCCGCGACGCCACCGGCACCTTCTACCCGCTGCTCGCCCGGCTCGCCCACTACACCCCGGCCGAACCAGCCGTCGTGGCCCACGAGTTGCGCTCCGACCTGGAGCGCTACGTCAACGGCCACCTCGGTGACGACGCGGCGGCCCTGGTCGTGATCCGCCTGGCGCCCGTCGGCGACGACCCTGTACAGGGGCCCGACTGACGTCAACCGGGCCCCTGTTCAGGCCGCCGTCAGATCCGGTCGGCGGCGATCAGCAGATAGTGGAAGCTGCCCTCGCGGTACGCGGTCAGGAACGGGTCCTCGATCCCGGTGGCGACCGAGCACTTGGCGCGCAGCTCCCAGTAGGGGATGGTCTGCGCGGTCAGGTCGACGACGTTGATCGGCACCAGGTTGTTGGCGGTGAGCGCCTTGAAGTACTCGCTCCTGGGGTGGATGTTGCAGGTGTAGTGCTCGTCGATGCGGCTGACCGCCTTGGAGCGGCCACCGGTGACATCGTTGTAGCAGCCGGTGATGCACACATAGCGGCCGCCGTGCTCCAGCAGCCGGGAGAACTCCGCGTACAGCTCGAACAGGTCCACGTACATGGTGGTCTCGTTGGTCCAGATCGCCCGGCGGGAACCGGTGTCGAACCCGGTGTCCAGCATGTTGCGGAAGTGGAACCGGACCTGGTCGGCCACTTGGCGCCGCTTCGCCTGCTCGTTGGCGAAGCCCACCTGGTACTCGGAGATGGTCACCCCGTCCACCTGGCAGCCGAAGCGCTGGTTGGCCATGATGCTGGTGCCGCCACGGCCGGAACCGGCGTCCATCAGCCGGTCGGTGGGTGCGATGGCGCCCAGGTGGTCGAGGAGGACATCGGCCTGTGCGGTCTCCAGCCGGTGCAGTTCCTCGATGATGCGCTGGTCCCGGGTCTCCTGCGGCCCTTCGAGGACCGACGGGTCGTAGTCGCCCAGGCCGTAGTGGTGGTGGTAGAGGCCGTCGACATCACCGAGCCGCAGGTTCACCGGGTCCTGCTGGTTGTCGTTCCAGTACGCCGCCACGGACTTCTGGAAGGCGGTGCGCAGGACGGGGGTGGCGGGCACGGTCGTGGTCATCGGTGAACTCCTTCGAACAAGTGGGGAGTTGATGTCGCGGAAGGCGCCGCGCTCAGGCGGTGTCCCCGCCGTTGTAGCGCGCGGTGCCGCTGTGCCATTCACGGTTGCCGCCGAGCCAGGCCCACACTCCGGCCAGATAGCGGCGCAGCGCTGGGGAACCGGTGAGGCTGAGGGCGGCGGCCTCCGCCTCGAAGGAGCGGACGAGTTCGTCATGGATCTCGACGCTGCGCTCGACCGCCTCCCGCTCGGAGCACTTCTCCTGCACGGCGATCAGCTTCGGCAGGTTGAAGTTCGCCGCGCAGTCGTCGTCCTCCTTGGCCATCGAGTACAGGTCGTTGACCAGCGTGCTGGCGGTGGCGGCCATGGAGACCGCGCGCCGCACCCTGGGCTCGGCGTACTCGGCGTGCGGTAGTTCGTAGCCGCCGACCGCGTCGGTGATGGTGATGCACGGCAGGAAGCTGTTGAACTGCCGGGCCACCAGGTACTCCCAGACCGGTGGGGTACGCCCCGCGGTGCGCCAGGACGCCTCCCCGTCGAAGGCCACGAACAGCGCGCAGATCTCGTGCCGCAGCCGGGCTGTCTGGGACCAACTGGCGTACCGGGCAAGGTGTTCCAGTGCGGAGCGCAGCGCCACCAGGACCGGGTCGCACCGCATCGCCCGCTCGACGTCGGGGGTGTAGCGCACCGGTGGATGGGCGGGGTCCACCGCCGCGTAGCCCACCACCAGGCGGGCGCCCAGCAGTTGCGGCGCGGCACCGGCGGACTCGTCGTCGCAGTAGTGGTCGTCGACGGCCCACTCGGCCAGCGCGCACTTGGCCGCGGCGAGGAGCCGGTCGGGGTCGTCGGAGTCGGGGTGGGTGAGCATGATCAGCCGTCCGAAGTCGGCGGCCCCTAGACCCTCCAGCCGCCCGGCGTAGATGCCGGTCTCCCGCGCCCACTCCAGCAGCCGGTCGTTGACCTCGTCCCCGAGCGCCGGGTCGTCGCGCAGCGGGGGCGGACAGTACAGCTCCGGGACTGTCGAGGCCCGGCCGCTCCTCATGGCTGAGGTGCCCGGCCCCGTTGGCGCGCTGGACAGATGGCGGACCCTCGGTCCGCCGTCGTGCGCCGCGGAACCGGCCGTGTACAGCGTCAGGATCCGCGCGGCCGACGTGCCCAGGCCGGCGGGACCCGCGGTGAACCGGAGCGGCTGCGGTGCCGGTACGGGCCGCCGCGCCTGGCGCAGCTCCCGTGGAGCGGCACCTTCCGGGTTGGCCAGCACGGCGGCCACCAGATGCGCCAGGTCGTGTACGGCCGGTGGTGCGGACACTCGGGAGAGCAGGGACACCGTTCCTCCTTGAGTTCTTCACGGCCAGTTCCTGACGGCACGTCAGTGGCGGCCCCCACCGGACATCACACCCGGGAGCGGGCGACCTCGACGTTCTCCAGCACACCGAGGGCGTCCGGAACCAGTACGGCGGCCGAGTAGTAGGCGCTGACCAGGTAGGAGATGACGGCCTTGTCGTTGATGCCCATGAACCGCACGTTCAGGCTGGGCTCGTACTCGTCGGGGATGCCCGTCTGATGCAGGCCGATCACGCCCTGGTCGTCCTCGCCGGTGCGCATCGCCAGGATGGAGGTGGTGTGCCCGTCGGCGATCGGGATCTTGCCGCACGGGAAGATCGGCACACCCCGCCAGGAGGGCACCTGGTGGCCGTTGACGTCGACGCTGTCCGGGTAGATGCCGCGGTTGCTGCACTCCCGGCCGAACGCGGCGATCGCCCTGGGGTGGGCCAGCAGCAACCTGGTGCTGCGCCGCATGCTCAGCAGGTCGTCCAGGTCGTCCGGGGTTGGCGGCCCCGAATGGGTCTGGATCCGCTGGTCGTTGTCGGCGTTGTGCAGCAGGCCGAACTCGCGGTTGTTGACCAGCTCGTACTCCTGGCGTTCACGCAACGCCTCGACGGTGAGCCTCAGTTGCTGCTCGATCTGGTCCATCGGCTCGTTGTAGAGGTCGGCGACCCTGCTGTGCACCCGCAACACGGTCTGGGCCACGCTGAGTTCGTACTCGCGCGGGGCGAGTTCGTAGTCCACGTACGTACCAGGCAGTTCGTGCTCGCCCTCATGGCCCGCGGCCAGCTCGATCTCGGCCTCGCCGCGCTTGTTCGTCGGCTGCTGGGCGTCGGCGATGAACCGGAGGATCGCGGCCCGCAGCTCTTCGGAGCGGTCCGCCAGCCTCTGGAAGGCGGGCCAGGGCAGAACCATCAGGGTGCTCGCGGTGGCGGCCTTGGCGGTACACGCCCAGTTGGCGTCGGCCTGCAGCAGCGCCTCGTCACCGAGGTGGTCGCCGTCCGCCAGCACGCCCAGGACGCTGCTCTCGCCGTACTTGCCGCGGCCGATCTTGTTGATCTTGCCGTGGGCGATCAGGAAGACCTCGTCGATCGGCTGGCCCGCCTCGACGATCACCTCGCCCTGCTGGAAGTCCCGTTGGGTGAAGCGGGACGCCAGTTCCTCCAGCAACTCGGTGTCCTCGAAGCCGCGCAGCATCGGAACCTCGCGTAGCGAGGGCGGTACGACCCGCACCTCGGCTCCGGTCTTGACGAAGCTCACCCGGCCGCGGCCGATGGCGTAGGTCAGGCGGCGGTTGACCCGGTAGGTGCCGCCGTGCACCTGCACCCAGGGCAGCATCCGGATCAGCCAGCGCGAACTGATGCCCTGCATCTGCGGCTTGGACTTGGTGGTGGTCGCCAGGTTCCGCGCCGCCGCGGTACTCAGGCTGAGCCGCGTCTGGTCTTCCGTGTGCCCCGGTTCGGCTGCGATCGACATCTGTAGCCCTTCCGTTGGATGACGGACCCGGGAAGGCCCCACACCGGGCGGGCAGCCCGTCGTGAACACCGTCCGCGTTCAGAGAAAAGCGGATGGTGAGATCACCGTTCAATGGCGTACGGACGCACGCCTACGCGCACGAGGGCGCACAGACAACGCCTGCCTCCCTCGTTACGCCCCCTCGATCATGTTTGGCGCTGGGCGCCCCAGGCCAGTGATGCCGGGCTCCGCATGCGAATCCCGAAATTCTGTGTTCCGCTGGACGGACCTGCTGATGAACGCGTCCCCGCGGGCGGACGAACGCGGTCCGAGGAGGCTTCGGCCGTGCCGTGCGGCGGTGGAACGCCGAGACCCGACCTTCGACAAGGCAAGGGGGCTCCCTCGTGCCAGTGCCGTGTACTCCCTCGCCCAGTCGCCCGCGCCGGCCGCGGGCCGCCGCCGTCCTGCTGCTCGGGGTGGTCCTGCCGCTCACCGCCTGCGGCGGCCGGGCCACCCACACCGTCCCCCGGGCACCGAGCACCCCGGGGTCGCCGACGACCTCGGGCGCACTGGGGTCAAGTCCGGCCAACACACCGGGGGTGACCCAGTTGCCGCACGCCAGCAGTCCACCGCTCACCGCCGCGTCGACCGAACAGACCGCGCAGACCGCCGGATGCGTCGACCGTGTCATGTCGCAGATGTCCGCCGCCCAGCGCGTCGGACAGCTCCTCATGAGCGCGGTCAGCACCTCCGGGATCACCTCGGCCGAGTCCGCCGCGCTGCGCGCGCATGACGTCGGCTCGGTCATCCTCATGGGACACAGCAACGGCGGAGCCCAGAAGATCCAGAGCATCACCGGCCAACTCCAGTCCATGGCACCGGCGATCGGCGGCACGAACGTGCAACTGTTCACCGCCGCCGACCAGGAGGGCGGCAAGGTCCAGATCCTGACCGGACCGGGCTTCTCCACCATGCCGAGCGCGGTGGTGCAGGGGCAGTGGCCGCCGTCCCAGCTCCAGAGCCAGGCGGCCGTCTGGGGACGGCAGTTGCGCGCCGCCGGGGTCAACCTGGACCTCGCGCCGAGCGTCGACGTGGTCCCGGCGAGCATCGGCACGCAGAACGCGCCCATCGGCGCGCTGTCCCGGGAGTACGGCGACAACCCGACGACCGTCTCCCGGCAGAGCGGCGCGTTCATCCGCGGGCTGTCGCAGGCCGGGGTGGACGCCACCATCAAGCACTTCCCCGGGCTCGGGCAGGTGCGCGGCAACACCGACTTCACGGCGAACGTCACCGACGGCCTCACCGCGCGCAACAGCCCGAACCTGGAGACGTTCCGCAACGGGATCAGGGCCGGGGCGCGGTTCACGATGATCTCGTCGGCCATCTACACGCTCATCGATCCCCACAACCAGGCGGCGTTCTCCTCCGTGGTGATAAGGGACATGCTCCGCGGCGACCTGGGCTTCAACGGCGTGGTCATATCCGATGACCTGGGGCACGCCGCCGCCGTGCGGGCGGTCCCGGTCGGCGACCGGGCGCTGCGGTTCCTCGCGGCGGGCGGCAACATGATCCTGACGGTGGACTCGTCCACGGTCGGGCCCATGGCCAACGCCATCCTGAGCCGCCTCGGCAGCGACGCGGCACTCCGCGCCAACGTGGACGACAGCGTGCGGCGCGTCCTCACCGCGAAGATGGAATCCGGCCTGCTGCGCTGCGGCTGACGCCTTCGGCACGGTTCCGGTGGTGCGGTGGTTCCGCGCCACCGGAACCGCGCCGTGTGAGTTGCTCGCCGTCGCGGCGGTCGTCTCTGGAGGCTTGTCCCCGGCCCCCGTTCACCGGGTTCCCGAAGAATCCGCCCTGGAGGGAATGCTCACCCTGAACAGGGCGCCCCCGCCCGGGGCCGTCTCCAGGTGGGCGGTGCCGTGGTGGGCGCAGACCAGGGCCGAGACTATGGCGAGGCCCAGCCCCGCGCCGCCGCCCTCCTGGCGGCTGCGGGAGGCGTCGACGCGGTAGAACCGCCCGAAGACCCGCGATGCCTGCTCAGGCGTCAACCCCGGTCCGTGGTCGGCCACTTCGAGTACACCGTACCCACCGGCCGTGCCCACCCCGATACGTACCGGTGTCCCCGGCGGGGTGTGCGCGACGGCGTTGCTGACGAGGTTGGCGACCACCTGCCGCAGCCGGGCCTCGTCGCCGAGCACCAGCGCGGGACCGGGCGGCGCGTCCGCACCGCCGGGACCGGTGAGTGAGACCGGCCGGGTCGGGTCGAGCGCCGTGGTGTCGTGCAGGGCGTCCGCCCTGCCGCCCCCTGCTCCCCCAGCACGGCAACCCCTCGGCAACGGCCGGTCCCTCGGCCTGAGGACCGGCCCGCGCGCCCGGCTCGGGGGGGGCGCCACCAAGCCGGGCGTCAGGCCGAGACGGCCTGGTCGTACAGGGACTTGACGCTCTGGCCGAAGGCCACGCTGTAGGAGACGTCGGCGGTGTTGCCGCCCCGCTGGTAGCCGCCGATGACACCGATCACCTGACCGGAGGCGTTGACCCAGGGGCTGCCGCTGGTGCCACCGGTGAAACCGGTGCAGTAGATCCGCAGTTGGGTGCTGCTGTAGGCGGAGACGCGGTTGGTGCAGGTGATAGGCGTCTGCGTGGTCTCCGGGTAACCGGTGATCGTGACCGGGGAGTCCGCACCCTGTCCGATCCCCAGCGGGTAACCACCCACCACCGACTGGATGTTGCGGCCGTTCAACGGCTCCACCACCGCGAACGCCACATCGTGGTCCTGGTCGGAACCGGTCGACCACTGCGAGTCGACCACGATGCGCCGCAACCGCCAGACGCCGTACGGGGCCTTCCCGTCGTGGTAGCCCGGGACGAACACGTCCGACATCGACCCCAGACAGTGCGCCGCGGTCACGATCACGTTCCCCCCAGGGCTGTTCACCACGCTGGCGGTGCAGTAGTGCGACCCGTTCAGGCCGCCGCTGAAGACCGCCCCGATCCGCGGATCTATCTGGGAGACCGGCACGGTGTGGGAGACACCGGGGTCCGCGCCGACGGCGGACAGCGGGGTGGCGTCGGCCGCATCGGCCGCCGTGATCTTCGGGTCAGCAAGCTGACTGGCGGTGGCGATGCCACCGCCAGTCGCGAACGTACAGGCCACGACCGTCGCAACGGCCCATGGCAAGGGCCTGATACGGCTGGGCTTGCTATGGCGTGCTCGCCTGGAACCGCGCATGACCGACACCTCACGTCCCTGTTCTTCGTGCGTAACCAAACGATCACCCGACGCGCTGAGACCGAGATGTGAGGCATGTGAGAGTCACGTGATTTCGTTGTTACAGCACGCCGCAACAACGATTTTCCAGGGGTGAGGCCCCCAAACCTGCTGTCGCGCGACGTCTTTCCGGGGGCACGCCCCCGGCGCCCCGTTTCCGGGGACGCGCGCCCCCGGGCCCCGCTGGGCGCGCCCCGGCGCCCACGGTCCGCAGGTCAGGACTTCGCCGGACTCGTGCCGATCACAACCGTTGCGCCCAGGTCCTCGCAGCTCGTCACCCGGACCGTGAGCCCCGCCGCGGTGAACGCCTCGGCGGTGCGCGGAGCCTGGCGTTCGCTGGTCTCGATCAGCAGGTGGCCGCCCGGCGCCAGCCACCCCGGTGCGGCGGCGGCCACCCGGCGCTGGACCGCCAGACCGTCCGCGCCCCCGTCGAGTGCCACCCGTGGCTCGTGCTCACGGGCCTCGGGCGGCAACAGGCCGAGCGCGCCGGTCGGCACATAGGGCACGTTGGCCACCAGTACGTCAACGTGCCCCCGCAGCGCGGCGGGCAGCGGCTCGTACAGGTCGCCCTCGTACACCCGCCCGCCCGCGCTGGCGACATTGCGCCGCGCACACCGCACCGCCGCCGGATCGATGTCGGCGGCGTGCAGCTCGACCCCGGCCACGGCGGCGGCCACCGCCGCGCCCACCGCGCCGGAACCGCAGCAAAGGTCGACCACGGTCCGCCCGGCGGCCACCCTCACCGCCTCACGCGCGAGGAACTCGGTGCGGCGGCGAGGTACGAACACCCCGGGGTCCACGCCTATGCGCAGCCCGCAGAACTCCGCCCAACCCAGGACGTGTTCGAGCGGCAGGCCGGCAACCCGCCGCTCCACCATGGCGGCGAGTTCGGCCGGAGTCCCTGCCGTGGAGATGAGCAACCTCGCCTCGTCCTCGGCGAAGACACAACCGGCGGCCCGAAGCCTGCTGACGATGACGGGTTTGTCAAGAGATGACGCGCAACGCGACATGGGAGCCTTTCGAACGACGAAGGGCGCCCTCCGGTCCCACCTACACCAGGTGAACCGTACAGCCGTGGAACGAGGGCACCCGGCCTGCTACAGCGGTAATGGGTCCCACCTCCTCGGTCGCGTGCCTACTGGGGTCGGCAACGATACCCGAACGGCACCGGGTGCCCGCCCGGTTCTCACCGGGGGAGCCGGGCCGCCCCGGCGGAGCGGGCTAACCGTGACGGATGTCGATCTCGTAGGCGATCTCCCACCGCACATCCGGCACGGTGATGTCCGCCGTCTCGACGGCGCGCCCGTCCGTCGCGTAGTAGGTCCGCTCGATGTGCAGCAGCAGATCACCGGGGGCGACCCCCAGCAGCGCGGCCTCCGCCACCGTCGCCCGCCCCGGCCGGGGCACCTCCAGCGCGGTCTCCACCTCGATGCCGATGCTCCGCATCCGCTCCACCACGCCCTTGCCCGCCAGCGGCCCCAACTCCGGTAGCACGATGGGCGTGTCACCGGTGATCGCCATCGGCTCCCAGCTCTCCGAGAGCTGCACCGGCTGGCGGTCCGCCAGGAACTCGTACGTGGTGCGCACGCACGGATCCCCCTCGGCGATGCCGAGCCGCTGCGCGATCCGCGCGGGCGCGGGAGTGCGCGCCTCGCTGTGCGACTCCCACCCGGCGTCCCCGCCCTGCTCCCGCAAACCGGTGCGGAACGGGCTGCCGCCACGCTGCTCACGGTGCCGGGTACGGAGCATTCGCCTGCGCTCCCGCGGCTGCCGCACATACGTACCGGAACCCGCGCGCCCCTCCAGCAGCCCCTCGACGATGAGCCGGTCAACCGCACGCTGCGTCACATTCCGGCCGACGCCGTACTCCTCGGCGAGCTGGGCCCGGGACGGCAGCCGCCCGCCCTCCGCCCATTCACCTCGCTTGATGCGGGCGCGCAGGTCCTCGGCGACTTCGAGATATGGGGCCTCGCGTGCCATCCGCGGTCTCCCGGCTGCCGGTTGGTGCTCTCTGCCGTTGACAAAGCTACTGCAAGAGGTCCAATCTACTTAAGTAGCCTCACGATACGTGATCACCCGCTCACCTGGGACATTCCGTGCGTTCACCCGAATCCCGCGCCCGTGAAGTCGCCGAACGACTGACGGTCGCGACCGGCAACGAGGCGCGAACCACCGAGACCCCGGATGCCATCCGCATCGAGGTCGACGTCCCTGCCGAGATCCCGGCGGAACTGCTCAGGGCCATCGTCAGCGCGCTCGGCAGCGCCGACCGCTACGGACATGACCACACGGCCACCACGGGCGTGGCCTGGGCGGAGATCACACGGCTGCCATGACCCCGAAGGCCCGGCGCCCGCCGGGTCGCGCCGAGGCACGACCGAGGAGGGACCCCATGGAGTTCACCCCGTTACCGCCGCACGCCGACGGAGGCGACGACAGCACCCCCGGCCAGCCCTGGCAGCCGCCGCAGGAGCCGCCGAGCCCGGACGGCGGCAGCCCCGAGGGCGACGGGAAGCACCGCAAGTGACGTTGAGCACCGGGAAGCAGGAGCGGCCCGCTCGCACCGAGTTGGGCCGCTCCCTCCTCAAGTCGGCCGTCATGCACAGCGATTGGCGACCCGCGTTCGAGGCGGTGGACCGGGCCGCGTTCCTGCCCGAGCTGATGTGGCCGTACGACATGGCCACCTCGCGCAGCGACACGGTCGACCGGCGCACGGACCCGGACGGTTGGTACGCGTACGCCGACAGCGATGTGCCGATCACCACCCAGTGGGACGACGGCGCCCACGAAGGTCCGGCGCCGGGGCGGGTCGCCACCTCCTCGTCCTCCGCGCCGAGTGTGGTGTTCGCCATGCTGGCCGCCCTCGACCTGGACGACGGCATGTCGGTACTGGAGATCGGCACCGGCACCGGCTGGACCGCGGCCCTGATGACGCACCGGCTCGGCGGCACCGGCGTCACCACCATCGAGGTGGACGCCACCGTCGCCGACCGGGCCAGAGCCGCCCTGCACGCCACCGGATCACATCCCCGAGTCCGCACCGGCGACGGCCTGTTGGGCCACTCGGGCGGCGCCCCGTACGACCGGACCGTCGCCACCTGCGGCATGCGGAGCATCCCTTACGCCTGGATCGAGCAGACCGCGCCGGGCGGCCTGATCGTCGCCCCCTGGGGCACCCACTACGCCAACCGCGACACCCTGGTGCGCCTCACCGTCGCACCGGACGCGAGCGCGTGCGGACACTTCACGCGGCCGGTCGAGTTCATGAAGGCCCGTGCCCAACGCCTGGTGCGACCACCGCACTCGGCCTACCTGCCGGACGGCTTCCCCGGCGACGCCACGGCCACCACAACCACCCTCACCGCCGCGGACGGCTTCGCAGACCGCTTCGGCCCGTTCGCCTTCGCCGCCGGGCTGAGGGTCCCGGACTGCGCCTGGGCGGCCGACGAGCGCGACGGCGACCACAGCGTGTGGTGGTACGGGCTGACCGACCGCTCCTGGGCGGCGGTTCTGTTCCGGCGCGGCGCCCACGAGTCCACCGTGTACCAGGCGGGGCCGCGTCGTCTGTGGGACGAGGTCGAGGCGGCTTGGCACTGGTGGACGGGCGAGGGCCGCCCGTCCCCCGAGCGCTTCGGCCTGACGGTCACCCGCGAGGGCCAGCGGGGCTGGCTGGACGACCCCGAGAACTCCTGGCCGCTGTAGCGACGGCTCAAGTGGCGTGCCGCGCCGCCGGTTTCACGCCAACCGCCTCGTACCCGCGGAACGCGGCCACGCACACCGTCAACACCACCGCGAAGACCGGCAGCCAGGCGAGCCGGGCCAGGAGAGCGGCGGCTGCCGCTAGTGAAGCTCTGCGGCCGCCGCGCGGAGTTCGTCGAACGCGGCCCGCGTGTGGGTCACCAACTCGCCGGGGTCCTCGTCGCGGGCGGGGTCGGCCCAGCGGGCGTACCCGCGCTTGAAGGCGAGCACGCCGATTTCGGCGGCCACCTGCGCCGCGGGTTCTGCGACATCCCGTCGCTTCAGCGCATCGACCATCGCCGCGGCCATGCCGATGCTCTTCAGGGCTTCGCGATTCCGCAGCTCCTCGTTCGCCTCGATCGCCGCGCGCAGCAGCGGGCCGAGTTCGCGGTTGAACGATGTCATCTCGCCCGACGCGCGCTCCAGGCCGGCCGCGACGGCCATCATCGGCGTCGCGTCCGCCGGAGCGGTGTCGATGCCCTCGGCCAGCAGGCGGCTCAGGGCCTTCTGCCCCGCCGTGAGGATCTCCCGCTTGTCCGCGAAGTGGCGGAAGAACGTGCTCCGGGTGAGCCCCGCACGTTCGGAGATCTGGGCAACCGTCGTGTCGTCGTAGCCCTGCTCGGCGAACAGGCCGAGCGCCGCCACGACCAGGCGCTGGCGCGAATCCGGCTTCCATCTCGGCATGGGATCAGCCTAGACGATGCGACACGTGTCGCATCACGGTGTACGGTGATGAGACATCAGTCGCATCACGTCTTGGAGCTCGCCATGCGCGTCTTCATCACCGGCGGAACGGGCCTGATCGGCTCGGCCGTCGTCGCCGAACTGCTCACCGCAGGCCATTCGGTCACCGCCCTCGCCCGTTCCGACGCCGCTGCGGCACGTGCCCAAGCCGCCGGCGCGGACGTACTCCGTGGAGGACTCAGCGACCTCGCGGTGCTGCGCACCGGCGCGGAGCAGGCAGACGGAGTCATCCACCTCGCCTTCAGCAACGACTTCAGCTCGCCCGACGCACTCGCACAAGGCATCGCCGAAGAAGGCGCCGCGCTCGCGACGCTCGGCGACACCCTCGTCGGCACGGACCGGCCGCTCGTCACCGTGTCGGGCACGCCCCCCGTTGCGGGACGCGCATCGACCGAGGACGACCCGCTCCCGACCAGCGGACCCGTCGGCGGACGCAGCCGGTCCGTGGCCCGCACACTCGAACTCGCCACGCGCCGCGTGCGCACCTCGGCCGTACGGATGCCGCGCACAGTCCACAACCAAGGCCAGGGCGGGTTCGCCGGGCTGCTCACCGACATCGCCCGCCGCACCGGCATCGCCGGCTACCCCGGAGACGGCACACAACGCTGGCCAGCCGTTCACGCGCTCGACGCCGCCGCCTTGTTCCGGCTCGCCCTGGAGAAGGCTCCGGCCGGAAGCTCGTGGCACGCCGTCGCCGACGAAGGCGACGCGGTACGCGACATCGCCGCAGTCATCGGACGGCGGCTCGGCCTACCCGTCGAGTCGGTGCCGCAGGAAACATTCGGTCCCCTCGGCCCGATCTTCGCGACCGACCAGCCCGCTTCCAGCGCGCACACCCGTGCCGCTCTCGGCTGGAAGCCGACGCACCCGAGCCTGCTCGACGACCTGGAGAACATCGAAGCCTGAGACAACTGCCGTACGTACCAGCGGTCACGGAAACCCCGGACTCGCTCGTTCGCGGAACGGGGCAACCCTGCCGGCGGCGCGTCGAACAGCTCAGTGATCCCCGGATTCGACCTCGTCTGCAACCAGGTGGGAAGTGGCCGTCGGCGGCCGTGGTCCGAGGGGGTGGACCACGGCCTCCACCCCCCGGGCCCGCGTCCCCACCCGGTAACCGGCCCGGGGGCCGATGGCAGGGCCGGGCGTTGTAGCGAGTGTTGACGCCATGACAGCGAACATCGTGATCCTGCAGCTGGCGATCCTGACCGTGGTGCTCGAGTCCGATCTCGGCCGCCGCAAGATCGGTTGGTTCCGGGTGGCACGGCCGATCGTCGGCGTCACCCTCATCGTGCCGTTCTTCTTCACCTCGCTGCCCACCGGCGGGAACGACCTGCTGCTGCAGGGCGTCGGCGCGCTGACCGGGGCGGCGCTCGGGCTGTTCTCGGTCTGCCCGCTACTCGTGTCCGTCGACTACCAACCGGATTGGCGACGCCGTTGGCCGCGCACCTCGCCCACCTCAGGCAGGCCCGCCGCGGTCAGCCGCTCGGGGGCCGGTTACGCGGTGGTCTGGATCGCCGTGACCGCCGCTCGGCTCGGCTTCGCCTACGGCGCCCAGCACATCTTTCCAGTAGGGCTCGGCGTGTTCCTGACCACCAACCACCTCAGCGACGCCGGTCTGACGAACGGCTTCATCTTCCTGTCAGTGGCCATGAGTGTGTTCCGCAGCCTGGGGCTGTGGGCGCGAGGCCGGGCGCGCCTGGCCCAGGCCGGCCCGGTCGTGGGCGCCGCGCCCGCGATGGGCGGTGCACGGTGATCTTCATACCGTTGCTCAGCCTGATCGTCCGCGCTGTTCGCGCGCTGCGGGCGCGCTCGTCAGGCACAGCATCCTGGGATAATCCGGATTGATGAGTATCACCAGCAGGTTCCGCCCGGCTGCGGAGCATCCCGGGATCGGGCTGAGTGGCATGATCCCCGATCCGCGGGCGCGCGCCGCGACCATGCTGGCGGGACTGGGCGTGTCGCTCTGGGTGAACGTCGCCGCACTGCCCGCCGCCCCGGGGATCGTTGCGCCCGTTGCCATGGCTGTCGCCGCGGTGGCCTGGCTGGTCCTGATCGGCGGCACCCGAGGTGCGCACGTGGCCGCCGTCGTCGCGGTGCTGTGCGCGGCCGGGGCGGTGATCGCCGTCACTGACATCAATGGGCTGATCTTCACGGGCGTCGCGGCGAGCACAGCCGCCGTCGCGTTCGATCCGGTCGCCGCCCTCGTACTGTCCATGGCCGGTCCCGTCGCCTACTGCCTCGCAGCGGTCGCCCACGGGCCGTTTCCCGGCCGCCTGCTGGGCACCGCCGCGGTGGCCCTTGCCGGGCTGGTGGCCGGTGCGAGCCGACGCGAGATCGACCAGCGTGCCCGGCACAGCGCGCTGGTCGCCACCGAACGCCGGCGTGCCGAGGTCGCTCGGGCCGAGGCGGAACTCGCCGGTGAACGCATCCGACTCGGCCGCGAGTTGCACGACGTACTCGCCCACACCCTCGGCGCCCTGTCGATCCAGCTCACCGCGATCGACACCGTTGCCCGCAAAAACACGCCGCGGCAGAACCTCATCACACAGATCGAGCTCGGCCACGAGCTGGTCAGCACGGGCCTGGACGAGGCGCGCCAGGCCGTCCGCGCACTGCGCGGCGAGAGTGCACCGCTGGCCGCGCGGCTCGAACGGCTCTGCGAGCTCCATCAGGCAGAGTTCGAAGTGGACGGCAACCAACGGGAGTTCGATGCCGACAGCACGCTCGCGCTCTACCGGCTCACCCAGGAAGCACTGACCAACGCCGCCAAGCACGCCCCCGGCACGCGCGTGAGCGTACGTGTCGGCTTCGGGCCGCGGGACGTGACCGTCCAAGTAAGCAATACGAGCCCTGACCCGGTCCTGGACACGCCCAGGGCGCTGCGCGCGAGCGGCGGCGGGTTCGGGCTCAAGGGCATGAGGGAACGCGTGGAACAGGCGGGCGGCGAGCTCCAGGCAGGCCCCACGCCCGACGGCGGATGGCGGGTCGCCGCACGCATCCCCTATCGACAGGGCGACCTGGGCGACCGGAGCAACGGGAGTGACCGATGAGCCCCACACCGATCTCCGTGATCATCGCCGACGACCATCGGGTCGTTCGCGAGGGTCTGGCCACCATCCTCGGCGCCATGGAGGGGGTGCGGGTCGCGGGGTTGGCCGTGGACGGTGCGCAGGCCGTCGATCTCGCCGTTGAGCACAGGGCCGACGTGGTCTTGATGGACCTTCACATGCCCGGCGTCGACGGCGTCGAGGCCACCCGCCGGCTCAAGACGGAGCATCCGGACACGGCCGTCGTGGTGCTCACCACGTATACCGACGACGACTCCATCCTCGCCGCACTCGAAGCCGGTGCCACCGGCTATCTGACCAAGAACGCCTCCGCCGCGGACATCCACCGCGCCATCGAAGCCGCCGCCTCCGGCCATGCCATGCTCGACCCGCTCGCCGCCGCCCGCCTGATCCACGCGGCCCGCCGCGACGACCCTGGCCACGCCGTGAAGGACGCCGCCCTCCCTGACGGCCTCACCGAGCGCGAGGCCCAGGTGCTCGGCCTGATCGCGCAGGGCCTGTCCAACGCGGAGATCGCCGCCAGGCTGTACCTGAGCCGCTCCACGGTGAAAAGCCACATCAATCAGATCTTCACCAAGACCGGCAGCCGCGACCGCCCGCAGGCCATCGTGTACGCACACCGCCATGGCATCGGGGCTCAGGAGGATCCGGCCCAGCGGAACTAGGACTTGTCCGGCCGCTCACGCCGCTCGCTAAGGTCGGGCCGACGGTGGACGCCTGATGCGTGCGGTGGAGTTGAGTCGCGCGGAAGCGGTCGCGCTCGTGCAGCGGATCGCCGACATCCCGCCCGACCGCAGCGTGAGCAGCATGATCTCGCTCGGTGCGAAGATCCTGAAGGGCGGCCCCCAGAAGCCGGTGCCCCGGCTGGTGTAGAGCTGGGTCCGCTCCCCATGTCGGCTCAGGCCGTGCACCACCGGCTGGTCGATCCGGACGAGGAAGTTGAACGGCCAGATCTGGCCGCCGTGGGTGTGCCCGGAGATCTGCAGGTAGACGCCGGCGGCAGCGGCCTGCGGGACGTACTTGGGCTGGTGAGCGACGAGCAAGATCGGCAGGTCCGGGTCCGCCCCGATCAGCGCGTCGGGCAGGTTCGCGCGGTGCCCGGCCTGGCCGGAGGACTCCGCGGTCACGTCGTCCACGCCCGCGAGCACGAGGGAGTCCCCCCTGCGTTCCACCACGACATGGCGGTTGTGCAGCGGTTCCCAGCCCAGTTCCGCCATGCGGTCCAGCCAGCCCTGGGCCTCCCCGGAGTACTCGTGGTTCCCCGTGACGTAGACCTTGGCGAGCCGTGACCGGATTGTCCCGAGCGGCGCGGACTGCTCCCGGCGCTGGACGGGCGTTCCGTCGGCGATGTCGCCGGCGTGGACCACGACGTCCGCGTCGAGCGTGTTGACCACCCCGGCAACCCGCGCCGACCAGGCCGCACGGTCGATCGGCCCGTAGTGGGTGTCGGCCAGCACGACGACACGGGTGCCGTCCAAGCCGCGGCCGAGCCGCGGGAGGTGGACGTCCAGCCGCCTCACTCGGGGCACGCGCATGGCCTCGTAGTGTCCCCAGGCGAGCAGCCCGGCCGAGACCACAGCGACAGCGACAGCGACGATCCTGGCCCGGTCGACGCCGCCGACATCGAGCCCGATCAGCACGAGCTGCACCAAGCCACCCAACACTGACCAGGTGAACAACACCCAGACCATCCCGAGGGTGGTGTCCGCCACGCGAGCGGCCCGGTCGACCCGCCGTGGCCCGTGGCCCGCGACCATCAGAAAGGGGAAGGAGACCATCCAGGCCGCGAAGACAACCGTGCCGGCCAGGAAGACCGGCAACGGCCAGTCGACGCCGGAGGCGAACAACGTCCACCAGGGCGGGAGGCACAGCACCACGAGGACGAGGACGACCACGGCCAGCCGCCGACGCATCGATCGCCGAGGCGTCCCGCTCTCGGCCGGACTCTCGCCACTCGGAAACGGCGCCGCCCCGACCTCAGGACGGGCGGCGGCCTCCGTCCCCCAATGGTCCGACCGAACGTGCGACTCGACGGATTCGCTCTCTGTCACTGCGCCACCCCTCACGTCCGTCGGCCCACCCTCGCTCCCTATCATCCGGCAGACGCCGGCTGTTGAAATCGTCCGGGTCCGGTCTCGTCAATTGGCCCGGAGCCGCCTTGACTTCCGCCTCCGTTCGCCCCGAGAGCCCAGGCTGTCGACGCACCCGCACCTTGTTCGTCGATACAACTTGCCGCGGTCACCGATCTTCGCTGCAGCCGAATCTGAGGTAGGCGAGCAGGCCGATGATGTTCCCGAAGGCGCAGATGGCCAGCCACACCTGCGGGGGGAACTGCCGTGTGCGCGGGTGTCGCGAAATGTCGATCATGCACAGGATGGCCGGGAGGATCGCGATCAGTGGCACGATCGCGACCCACGCGGTCTCGTTGGCCGACCCGGTCATCTGCCGGTGCCGCGTGCGGTGAGGATGCGCTCGACGGCGCCCGGGTCATCGGGGGTGATCGTGGGACGGACGCGGTGTCCGACGTCGATCACAAGCGCCGCGTCCTTCTTGGGGCGGTGCGGATCGAGGTTCCACCAGTGCACGAAGTCCCCTGAACCCCAGATCCGCCACTTGCGCACCCTGTTCGTACCCGTCAGGGGAAGCCTCTTGACACCCCTGATCGAGGTGTAGCGGATGCGCCTCGCTCCCCAGAGGTAGTAGCGGCGGATGGTCAACCCTTGGTCGTCACAGACGATCTGGCCGTCCTGATAGGCCACTGCTGCGGGTTCGCGGCTCATCCGAACCTCCTGGTACTCAAGGACCCGCCACCTGCAGGTCCGTCTTCCGGGCCGGGCGCGGGGTGAGGTTTCACGGGGTCTCAGGTGTGAGGATGACGATCCCGGCGACCTTCTCGTCGGTGTCGAAGGCGACGCGGGCCTTCATGTCGCCGGCCTCATAGCTCAGCGGGATGTCCACCACCGTGTGGTCACCGATGCGCCGGACGAACGGCTCTCCCTCGCCGAATCCCTCGAACACACCGACGAGACCGGTGACCGTGGCCAGGCCGTCGGCCCGAACCTCGTCGGTGAAGGCTTCCAGCACCTGTGCGTTGAAGGACTGCCTGGCTTCGTCCATGCGCCCTTCGAGGACGGCCGTGACGATCGTGAACGCCCGATCCGCGGCGTCGGCCATGCGGACTGTTTTGTCCATGGGTTCTCCGGTCCGGGGATCGATGGGCTTGCCGAACCGCTGGAACGCGGCCTGGCGGGTGACACCGAGCAGGTCCCCGATCTCCTGCCAGGTGTGACCGGCATCCCTGCACTGCTGCACGCACAGCCTGAGCACCTGCTCAGCCAAGTCGTCCACGCCCCGGGCGCACTGAACCAGGTCAAGGTAGGCGGGCGACGCCAAGGGGCTGCTCAACGCCCGAGCGAGCGCCGAGGCGTGCTCGGCCAGGCGGGTGCTCAGCTCGGTGAGAGTGCGAGGAGAGTCGGCCACATGTAAAGGATGCCTTTACACATCACTTCACGTCAAGGGATCCTTTACAGGCAACGGCCGGGTTGGCTCAGTCGCGTCCCGCATCGGCCGCTCGCGCGATCCGCAAGTCCTGACGCTTGCCGCTCAACGAGGGCGGCACTGTGCATCAGTTCGCCCGCCTTCGGGTCACTGCGCAGCCGCTCACGGCCAACTGAGACCAATGCTGAAACCAGCCAACGACGAAGCCCCCGACCGGGATCCGGTCGGGGGCTTCGTTTCCACTGTTCAGTAGTGGCAGAGGGGACGAGATTCGAACTCGCGAGGGAGCGGGCGGGGGCGTTCCGACCCGGGGCGGAGTGGCTCACGCGAGGGGCTCTGGACGGGGCCGGACAGGGGAGAATGAGACCGGAACCGAGACCCCCGGGCCTACGGTTTCCCCGACCGAGAGGGCCATCGGCGCGCGAGTGGACCGCTTCGGGACTCCAGCGAGCACTAGCGGCCCAGCCCATTGCCACTCGCGCCCTGCGCCTACCGGGGCGGGCAAGGGCATAGCGAGGAATGCCCGAGGTCGCAGATTTTGCGCGCCGAGTCGACTTCCTGCAGTCAGTCCCGCTTCGACGCCTGCCCTTCCTGCTGGGCAAGGATCCGCTGCTCGTGGTAGCGCAGAACATCCCTCCGGTACTTCAAACGCCCTGCAGTCGTAATAACCAAGGCAATGACCGCGCCTATCCCGATATTCCTCCAACTGGGATCAGCGGCCATCGAACCGAAGCCCAGCACAAAGCCGACAGCTGGATACCACGACGAGAACTGTGGGCGGTCGTCCGCCACGATAGTCACCACTTTCCCTATCAGGGCTGCGCCCATCTACTTCGGGCTGTCCAGCCCATGCTCGTCAGCCTAGCCCTGGTCCGCGCACCACCAGCACGGGCGAACTGAATTTATCGGCGCGGGCGCGGCGAATCAGGAAAAGGTTCGCACTCGGTACGCGCGCCCCGCAATCACAATACCGACCGGGAGGCCGGTATTTGAAGTCCATAATTTATCCGCGAATACGCCAGCGGCATGTTTTGCTAAGTACACGTCATCGAGCGCCGGGTGACCTCTGGCGCGCGATGCATAACTGTTGCGCCCGCAATAGCGGGCCAGGAGGGGAAAGCAATACATGCGTAAGGTTGTGCGGGGGACAGCCATCGCGGCGATTGCCGTTTCTTCTCTGGCTGTTCTGCCCACTGCGGCGAACGCTGCGGAGGCCAAGGCGAACTCCCAGCAGCCGGGGTACACCATTACTACGGCCAAGGGATCTCGCGAGATCACGATCGCGCTGCACGACGCGAAGGCGTCGAAGTTGAGATCGGAATTTCGTGGTCGTTCACATCAGAGGTCGAAGGCGCAATCTCTGGAACTAATTCCAGCCGTCGAGGGATACCTCAGGCCCGCCTGAGAGAGAGCGCTGGAGGGCACTGGCGGTGGTCGGCACGACTCCTCTGGGATCGCGTCGGCGTCGACCCAGCAGACCCGGGCGTGCTTCCTGGGCTCGCGGTTCTCCGGCTCGCCGCACCATTCGTGCGCAACGAAGACGACGGTGAGGAAGCCATTGGGCGCTTCGACTCCCCAGGCGCCATGGATGATAGGGGCGACGCGCAAAGACTCCGGATTGACGATCAGGCCGGTCTCTTCTCGAAGCGCACGGACAGCGGTTTCGGTGATCGGCTCACCGGGTTCGCTCTTGCCGACCGGGAGGCCCCACTTCCCCTGGGCGAACTTGGCGTTAGGGCCGCGCTGGAGAAGCACGACGCGGTTCGTGGGCTTGTCAGGGACGATGACGGCGCGACTAGGAGAGTCATCGCGTCGAGTGCGGGCTTGAGGACTCGGGGTTCGTCGGTCTTCGACTGAGCCACGTTGGTCGCTTCGTTCGCCGGGTTGTTGGCATGCAAAATCAGCGATTCGCGTGCGCGGCGGGCGAGTTCGGCGGCTCGGGGTACTTTCGCCGCTGATGTGTCGCGAGCGTCAGCCTGATGGAGGCGATGGCCTTGCGAGTGCGGTCGGAGGGTCATGCCGTCCATGAGGTCGAGGGCTTGCGTCCAGGCGGCAATGGCCTCCTCGGCTCGGGCCTGCGCAGCGAGGCTGTCGCCGAGGTCGGCGTAGGTGAGGGCGTGGACGCGCTTGTACTTGTTGGCATCCCAGCGTGTGAGGGCGTCCCGGTGTTGACGGCTACGAGGTCGCCGTTCGCGTGCACCTCGTTCCTGGTGTCGGCAAGCACCGCCTTGACCGCTTGCAGCCCGAGCCCCTGGAAAGCCTGTACCGCCGCATGCAGGCGAACGGGGAGCGCAAGGCCGGTACGGCTCACCAGGCCCACCGCACCGCCCCAACCGCGCTGGCGGAGGCGGTACGGCGCGGCTAGGCGGCGAAGAACGCCGCCGCGCTGGCCCGCGTCCGGATGGCCGCCGTCCGACTGGCACGTGTCATGCTCGGCCGACGCCGCAAGTCCGTTGTGGCCTGCGTCAGTTGTCACGACCGCATCCATGTCACACGAACGGCTGGATCTCTCACGCGATAGTCACTGGAGAGCCGGATGACCGGGAGACCGTCATGTCCGGTTCGGCGGGAGGCCGCGCGGAACAGGACCCACCACGGCGGGCACCTCGCCGCGCGGCCGACCCAACTGCCTGGTTGCACGGCTTCCGCCGGTCACGTATGCGCTGGGAACGCCGAGCAGACATCCACGAAGCGTTCCTCAAGCTCGCCTGCTGCCTGATCACCCATCGGCAACTCAAGTCATTCTGTTAGCCGTTGTAAGGGCTTGCCAGGAATCAACACGTCGGTTTGATCTTGGTTTTGTCGGAGTCGAGGAACCTGGCGACGTCTTGCCGTGTGCGGAAACGGGCTGTTGAGGCGGGTAGATGAACACCCTGGGCTTCCAGGAGCGGGCGGACATCTTTCACTGCGCGGCTGATGGTCATGGCGGTGGTGTTGAAGAGCTGGCCCAGGAGGTCCATGGGCGCGAGTTTTCGCAGGTGGAGCACGGTGACCAGGACCCGGTCGGCTGAGGTGAGCTTGGCTTTGGCACCTGCGCCAGGGGCCACCAGGCGCTCGTGGCCTCGACGTGTGCGGAGCACTTGCTCGCGCTGAACCTCCATCGCTGGAGTCAACAAGTCGATGAGCTCGCCGAGTTGCCAGCGGGTCATCCCGGTGAGTTCCGGGTCCTGTAGCGAACGCCGCGTGAGGCGAGTCGGCCTGTCCGCCAGGGCTTCGGCCGGTGTGCTGTCGGTAGTCGCCGGGTCCATCGGACGCTGGGGGTGGAGGGTGTAGTTCCAGTCGCCGTGGAAGCGATGGCGTGTGATGGGCAGGGCGGCGATCTCGTCGTCGCTGATGCGGATGCCGGTGGGGTACTCACCGCTGTCGAGTTCGGCATGGACGGTGAGGCCGGTGCGGCTGGTGGTCGCGGCGATAGTTTGGAGCATGACTTCATGGCTGGTCAGGGGTCTGCCGCGCCAGTTCATGGTGATGTGGGAGAACAACCGGTGCTCGATCTTGTTCCACTTCGAGGTGCCGGGCGGAAGGTGACACACCGTGATCTCCAGGCCGGTCTCGGCAGCGAAGTCGGCGAGCTGGGTCTTCCAGCCGCGGGTGCGGTAGCCGTTGGAGCCCCCGCCGTCGGCGGTGATCAGCAGTCGGCGGGCGCGGGGGTAGTCATGCCGGCCGCGGGCCTGCCACCAGCGCCGGATCGAGGCGACGGCGAACGCCGCGGTGTCGTGATCGGTGCCGATGCTGACCCAGCCGGTGTTCGCCGCCATGTCATAGATCCCGTACGGAATCGCCTTCTCGGCCTGGCCGGGAAAGTCGTGCGTCTTGACCCTCACGGGCTGCCCTGCGGGCCGCCACTCGTGCCCGGCGTTCTTGTAGTCGCCGATCAGCTCCTTCTTCTTGCTGTCCACGCTGATCACCGGGTCACCGGCGTCCCTGTGGTCTCTTGCCTCCTCATTGAGGTAGCGGAACTGGGCGTCCCTGTCGGCGTGCTGAGCACCCTCGATGGTCTTGGCGTTGGCCTGCAGACTGAAGCCTTCCTCCCGCAGCAGGCTGGCGACCGTGTCGGCGGAGACCCGGTGGCCCTGCCGGGTCAGCTCCGCTGCCAGCTTCCGGGTCGACTTCGTCGTCCACCGCAGCGGCGACATCGGGTCGCCCCGCTCGTCGGGCTCGACCAGCGCAAGTAGCGTCGGCCGCAGCCCCGGATCAAGGTCCACAGCCTTCTTCCGGCCCCCACCAGGACGACGGACCCGCCCCAACGGCGCCTGACCAGACTCCAGTTCAGCCGCTCCGTGCGAGACCGTGCCCTCCCGAACCCCGGCCGCGGCAGCGACGAGTCTGATCCCACCATGCCCCAGCGACAGCGCTTCCGCCCCTATGGCCAGCCGACGCTGACGTTCGTCCAGGTGCGGCAACAACACCTGGAACTTCGCAGCCAGGACGGCCTCGATCCCCTCCGGTCTCCCCATACCAGAGCAACGAGTCCCGCAGCTGGAAGCCACGACTTGTTTCCCGGCAAGCCCTAAGCCGAGAACCGCGATTCCGTAAGCCTCAGCAGAGCAAGCCGCGACAGCCGCCACCGTGGTCAGAGCGTGTCGGCTCGTCACCGTCTGTAGTGCTGCATTGATCGTGGCCTGTGGGTAGTTGCTCCATTTCTGTGCATAACTCGCGGGACGCTGCTGTGGACAGTGTGTAGGTACGCGTTCTTGACCAGGGCAATTCTTGTCCACCGGCCGACCTGGACGCGGGGTACGTCCGCATCCGGAAGAACCGACTGCGTCCCAAGTACGCACACGGATGCGGTGCGAACCCTTGTGGCCGCAAAGCGGGCTACTGCTCCCAGCGGGAGCAGACCCGCCGCGAGCACAAGTCCACCAAGTCCCGGGCTGGACGGCGCACCATCGGCCTGCCCGATCCGCTGATCGAGATTCTCCGCCTGCACCAGGAAGCGCAGGAACGGGAGCGGATCGCGGCCGGTACCGACTGGGAGGGCAAGGGCTACGTCTTCGCCTCGCCGATCGGGGGGCCGCTGAGTCCGAACACCGACTTCCACGTCTGGAAGCGGCTTCTCCGGGACGCGGGCGTACGAGACGGCCGCCTGCATGATGCTCGGCACACCGCCGCCACCGTGCTCTTGATCCTCGGTGTCCCTGACGTGGTTATCGACTCGATCATGGGGTGGGAACCTGGGGGAGCGGCGCGGATGCGCGCCCGATACATGCATGTGACGGGAATCATGCTCCGCAAGGTCGCCCAGCATGTCGGGGACGCGCTCTGGGCGCCGCCCGGAACCGAAGAAAAAACCAACTGAGACGGACAACGCCGAAGGGCCCCACTGCGAACAGTGGGGCCCTTCGACATCGTGCCCGGTGAGAGCACTGGCGGAGGATACGAGATTCGAACTCGTGAGGGGTTGCCCCCAACACGCTTTCCAAGCGTGCGCCCTAGGCCTCTAGGCGAATCCTCCGCGGGAAACATTACAAGACTCCGGGGGGTGGTTGCGAACTCGATCCCCAGTGGGCCGATCGGGTACCCTGGGCGCAGCCCCTCACGTGGCGCTATCTCGCTGAACCCCCCCAGGGCCGGAAGGCAGCAAGGGTAGGTGGGCTCTGGCGGGTGCGTGAGGGGTCTTCTGCTGTTCGGAGCCGCTCCGCCCACGAACCCGCTTCCCCGTACAGGCTCGCACCACTGCGGCGAGGCTGCGCCCGCACAGCCTTGACCGGTAGGCTTTCCGTGTGATCTTCAAGCGCATCGGAAGCACTCGGCCGTATCCCGACCACGGCCGCACGAGCACCCGCGAGTGGGCGGACGTCGCGCCGCGCCCGGTACGCCTCGACCAGTTGGTCACCACGAAGGGCCAGCTCGACCTGGAGACGCTCCTGGCCGAGGACTCCACGTTCTACGGGGATCTCTTCGCCCATGTCGTGAAGTGGCAGGGCGACCTCTATCTGGAGGACGGTCTGCACCGGGCCGTGCGGGCGGCGCTCCAGCAGCGCCAGGTGCTGCACGCGCGCGTCCTTGAGATGGACTGATCGGCCTTCCCCCAAGGGGTAATTGATCCTTTCGGGTTGACGGCGGCGCCGATCGTTGATCATTTAGTAGGCCTCGGCGGGTTCCCGCACTACGCTGCGGCTATGAGCATGCTCACACCCCCAGGCATGGGCGGGAAGTACCGGATCACCGGGAACCAGTACCCGCGCATGCGGCGCCCCCGCAACAATCGCCGGATCGTGCTGTCCGCCGTCGTCGCCGTTGCCGTGGTCGGGCTGATCAGCTGGGGGACGGTGCAGCTCATCCATGTCTTCGGCGGGAAGTTCGGGCGCTCGCACAGCACCGTGAGCGCCGCGCACTGCTCGGGCGGCGGCAGGAGCGGCACCCTGGCCAGCGTGCCGAAACCCGGTGCAGTCACCGTCAACGTGTACAACGCCACGCAGCGCGGCGGGCTCGCCAAGACCACCGCCGACGAGCTGAAGAAGCGCGGCTTCGCGGTCGGGAAGGTCGGCAACGCCCCGGCGGCCTACGACAAGAAGGTCAAGGGCGCCGCCATACTGCTCGGCGGACCCAGGGCGCAGGGCGCGCTCAAGGTACTGGGCACACAGCTCGCGGCGGCCGAGGTGAAGACGGATCCGGCGCGGAACGGCGCCTCCGATGTGGATCTGATCATCGGTGACGGGTTCGGTGCGCTGGATCCGCAGAACAGCGCGGATCACGCGCTGGCCCAGCTGTCCTCCCAGGGAGCGCCCAAGCCGTCGGCCTCCACCAAGGGCTGCTGAGCGGCTGCCGGAACCTTCCGGCAGCCGCACCAGGCCGGAGGGCTAGCCCGCCGTGCCGTACATCCGGTCGCCCGCGTCACCCAGGCCCGGAACGATGTAGCCGTGCTCGTTGAGCCGCTCGTCGATCGAGGCGGTGACCACGGTGACCGGCCGACCGGCCAGTTCGCGCTCCATGACCTCCACGCCCTCCGGCGCGGCCAGCAGGCACAGGGCGGTCACGTCGTCCGCGCCCCGCTCGATGAGCGTGTTGATCGCGGCGACCAGCGTGCCGCCGGTGGCGAGCATCGGGTCGAGCACGTAGACCTGGCGGCCGGACAGGTCGTCCGGCATCCGCGTGGCGTACGTGGACGCCTTGAGCGTGTCCTCGTCACGGACCATGCCGAGGAAGCCGACCTCGGCGGTCGGCAGCAGCCGAACCATGCCGTCGAGCATGCCGAGCCCGGCGCGCAGGATCGGTACGACCAGCGGACGCGGACGTGCCAGCCGAACGCCCGTGGTGGGGCAGACCGGCGTGGCGATGTCGACGGATTCGGTGCGCACGTCACGCGTCGCCTCGTACGCGAGCAGGGTGACCAGCTCGTCGGCGAGCCTTCGGAAGGTGGGCGAGTCGGTGCGCTGATCGCGCAGCGTGGTGAGTTTGTGCGCCACCAGCGGGTGGTCGACGACGTGGATCCGCATGCCCTCGACATTAACCGAGGTTCCGGGGTGGGCCGTGCCACCTAGGCGGTCGCGGGAGCCGCCGCAAGGGCCGCATCCGGGCATCGCGAGGGCCGGTGCCGACGCCCCCGCCACCGCTTGACGGGCATCAAACCCGATGCTGCGGGAAAGTGTGACGGTACGGCCGTACATGACCGTACGTAGAGGTGGTGGCCATGACCGAACGGCAAGGAAGGCGCGACGAACAGCGGGCGCCGGTCGATCCCGGCGCCGAACGCTTCCCGGCCGATCCGGCCGCGCCCGCCCCGCCGCAGGAGAACGGAACCCGGGACACCACCGAGGAGCGCAGGCGGCGTCGCGCCCTGTTCCTGCGCGAGCTGCACGAGGCCAAGGAGCTACGGGACCGGGTACAGCCCAGAAGGGCCCGCGCGGCCCGAGCCCGCGAGCAGATGCGGATGCGGACATTCCGCTGGTGACTGTGGTCACATCCCACCCGATGAGCCGGGGTGTCCGGCGGTAACACCGCCATCCAGCCACCCGAGCGCCCTAAAAAGCCCGAAAAAACGTGCACGGCCTGGCACGACGCAGTGCGGAAGACCCTTCCCAACGCTTAGGTTTCTGCCACGATGCCGAGTGGGCGGGACTGAACTGCCGACGTCCCGTCCGTCCCGGCACACCTAGGACCAGTGGGAGAGTCACGGTGTACTTCGCCGCACTGCTCGCGCGCACCGAGGACGGGTGGGAAGCGAGCGATACGGAGCTTGACGATGTGGAAGCCCTCGCCGATCTAGCGGACCTCGCCCGCGAGGCCGCGATCGACGAGGACACGGTGCTCGTCTTTATCGAGCAGGAAGACGCGTGGTTCGGCATCGTCCGGGTGGACGGCGAGGACGACCCGCGGATCTTCGTATCGGACGCGTCCGCCGCGTCCCGCAGTTCGTACGGGGCCATGCTCACGGACGAGCTGCTGGGGCGCGACGCGGACGAGGTGGATGAGCTCGACGCCCTCGACCTGGACGGCACCGAGGACGGCGAGGACGAGGAGACGGAGGACGAGGAGGTCGCCGACGAGACCAATCCGGTCCCGGCCGGCCCGCTGGGCGACACCAAGCTGCTGTCCGACCTCGGCGTCAGCGAGAAGGAGTTGTTGGCCCTCAGTGATGACGCGCTCGGCGAGATCGCCGACGCGCTCGGGTGCTCCGAGGTGCTGGAGGCCGTCCGCTGAGCACCGAACCACCGGCACGGCCCGGTCCCCACGGCGATCCGCTACGGGGGCCGTGGGCCGCGTCCATGCGGCTCGCCCTGGACGAGGCCGCGCTTGCCCCTCGCACCGGCGACGTGCCCGTGGGCGCCGTGGTCCTCGCACCGGACGGCAGCGTCATCGGCCGGGGGCACAACGAACGCGAGGCCTGCGGCGACCCGACCGCGCACGCGGAGGTCCTGGCGATCCGCGAGGCCGCGCGGGCGGTCGGCGAGTGGCGGCTGTCCGGCTGCACGCTCGTGGTCACTCTGGAGCCCTGCACCATGTGCGCGGGCGCCATCGTGCTGTCCCGGCTCGACCGGGTGGTGTACGGGGCGCGGGACGAGAAGGCCGGTGCGGTGGGCTCCCTCTGGGACGTCGTGCGTGACCGTCGGCTCAACCACCGCCCCGAGGTGATCTCCGGAGTGCTGCCCGAGGAGTGCGGCAGGCTGCTCACCGACTTCTTCCGCGGTGACCCGGACCCCCGCTCCGGATCCGCCGAGGGGGCCGGAGAAGGAACCGATTTCAGCGCACGGCCCAGCGTCCGCTAAGCTCTCTCTCGGTAGCGTGTCCGAGCGGCCTAAGGAGCACGCCTCGAAAGCGTGTGAGGGGGCAACTCCTCCGTGGGTTCAAATCCCACCGCTACCGCCAGCACCCCCTCTGGGACGTGGAGACACGTGCCAGAGGGGGTTTTGCTTGTGCGTGGACCCCGTACCCCAAGCGCCCCGTGCGCGGCGCTCACGCGCCCATGTGCGCCCCGGCCGGTACGGCGCCGCACGCCGGAAGCCCAGCCCGCACGTACCGGCGCGTGCCGCCCCGCGGGGCGCGGCGCCGGGCCTGCCGCAGGCGGGAGCCCCAACCAGGCCCGGGAGAGGGGGACTTGGCCCGGTGGCGCCCCCCCCCCCGGCCAACCCAGGTGGACGGACCGGGAGGCCGGGGGCGGGGGCGCCGCCAGGCAGTGACGGTCAGGGGGAGCGGCTTTGGAGGGACACGTCCGCTCCCCCTGATCGAGGGGGCCTCCGGGCTCGGCCGCGGTCAGGGTGGGCCACGGCGCGGCCCCCGTAGGGGAGGTCCCGACGACCCGCCGGGTTCCTGCCAGACCCGATGGGTTCACAAACAATTCTGATCAATTCTGGTCGCCTTCGCGCTCGACAAAGGGCCTGGATCCAGGGGACCTTGGACCATAAAAGTGCGCTAAATGACAGGCTCGGACACTGGGTGGCTAGACTCTCGCCACTGCGCGGTGCGGCGAAACTGTGGTCCGGCGCGCCACGGCTGAGGAGGCAGAGCAGGGAATGGCACAGGCGAAGAAGATAGCGATGTACCTCCTCATCGTCTTCGTGTTGTACACGATCATCACCTCCCCTGCGCGCGCCGCCCAACTGGTCCAGGTAGGGTTCGAGGGCATTTCAACCGCTGCCAAGGGCGTCGGGAAGTTCATGACGTCGCTCGTCAACTGAGAACGCGGCCAGTGGCAAGGCCTGATCGTCGGAGCGAAACGGTTCCTCGCGCCGACCGGACCAGTACCGCTCCGCACCGACCAGCGCCTGACGGCAGGCTGTCGGCACGGCCCCAGAGGAGCGCCACATGATCCGTCACCTGGTCCTGTTCAAGCTCAACGATGGCGTCGACCGCGATGACCCCCGCGTGGTGGAGGGCGTGCGGGCCTTCGAGCGGCTCGGCGCGCAGATTCCCGAGCTGGCCTCGTGGGAGTGCGCCTGGAACATCACGGACCGGCCCGTCGCCTACGACTACGCGATCAACTGCTCCGTCGCCGACCGCGACGCACTGGTCCGCTATCTGGAGCATCCTGCCCACCAGGCGGGTGTCGCGATCTGGCAGGAAATCTCCACCTGGGTGATCGCGGACTACGAAATCTGACAGAACGCCATAGTTTTCCGAACGCGCGGCCCCCGCCCTGTGGCGGGGGCCGCGCCATGCGTAGCACGGTTCCCGAGACGGGCTCCCGGCGGGCGCATGACGGCAAGAGTCACCCAACTGCCCACCAACACGGCACTTTACGGTGCTTGCACACAGTGGACATGTCTTGTGATGCTATGACCGCTTTTGCCGGATCAGTGACCGTCGATGGGTGGTGAGAGTCCTGGCCGCTCGAACCGTGCCTTCGCCATCCACGACATCCACCGACCCCCGCGCGGCGAACTCTCGTACGGCCGCGTCCCACGACTCGGAGCCGCCCTCCCCGCCCATGGATCCGACCGAACGACATGCGGATCCGACCGATCCGCACTCAGATTCGACCGGTCACCATGAAGGGCAGGTCGACGCGTGCACGGAACCGTCCGCTACACGCCCGGAACCGACCGAATCAGCACCACCAGCAACCGACAGCCCCTCACCCGAAGCCCCGTCGCCCGAAGCCCCCTCACCCGAAGCCCCCTCGCCCGACGGCCCGTCACCCGACGCCCCGCCACATGGCCCCCCGCAGGCCGGCCGTCCTCCCCGCAACAGCCGGGCCGCTGACGCGCGGGCCCTGACGCAGGTGCTGTTCGAGGAGCTGTCCAAGCTGGAGCCGGGAACCCCCGAGCACGCCCGGGTGCGGGCCGCGCTGATCGAGATCAACCTGCCGCTGGTGCGCTACGCGGCGGCCCGGTTCCGCAGCCGCAACGAGCCGATGGAGGACGTGGTCCAGGTCGGCACGATCGGGCTGATCAACGCGATCGACCGGTTCGACCCGGAGCGCGGGGTGCAGTTCCCGACCTTCGCGATGCCCACCGTGGTCGGCGAGATCAAACGCTATTTCAGGGACAACGTCCGCACCGTCCACGTACCGCGCCGACTGCACGAGCTGTGGGTGCAGGTCAGCGGCGCCATCGAGGACCTGACGGTGCTGCACGGGCGGTCGCCCACCACCGCCGAGATCGCCGAGCGCCTCGGGCTGTCCGAGGAGGAGGTGCTGGCCTGCCTGGAGGCCGGTCGGGCCTACCACGCGACGTCGCTGGAGGCGGCGCAGGAGGGCGACGGCGCCCCCGGGCTGCTGGACCGGCTCGGCTACGAGGACCCCGAGCTGGCCGGCGTGGAGCACCGCGAGCTGGTCCGGCACCTGCTGGTGCAGTTGCCGGAACGGGAGCGCCGCATTCTGCTGCTGCGCTATTTCGGGAATCTGACCCAGTCACAGATCAGTGCCGAGCTCGGCGTCTCCCAGATGCATGTGTCGCGGCTACTCTCGCGTAGCTTCGCTCGATTGCGATCCGCAAATCAGCTCGAAGCGTAGCTGACGAGGGCTAAGGTCACCTGACAAATAAGTCGACATGACGCTACAGCGTGTTGCCGACATGTGACATTCTGCTTGAACCGCGTTTGTCGCGGCTCGGCCTCCGGTATGCAGGTGGAGGAAACCGTTGCTCGCGACCCGTCCGCGACCTCAAGGGGGTGGCATGTCCGTAGAAGTGGGCAGTCCGAAGGTGCTGGAAGCCGAGGCGCCGTTCGACGCCGACAATGCGGCGCCGCTCAGCGCCGAAGCGGTGCTCGGCGCCGACACCGGCGAAGCCATCAACACGCGCACGCTGTCCCGCTCCCTGTTCCTGCGGCTCGCCGAACTGCCGCCGGACAGCCGGGAGCGCGGCTACGTACGCGACACGCTGATCGAGCTCAACCTCCCCCTGGTCCGGTACGCGTCCGCGCGCTTTCGCAGCCGCAACGAGCCGATGGAGGACATCGTCCAGGTCGGAACGATCGGTCTGATCAAGGCGATTGACCGTTTCGACTGCAACCGCGGAGTCGAGTTCCCGACGTTCGCGATGCCCACCGTGGTCGGCGAGATCAAGCGCTTCTTCCGGGACACCTCGTGGTCGGTGCGGGTGCCGCGCAGGCTCCAGGAGCTGCGGCTGGCGCTGACCAAGGCCAGCGACGAGCTGTCGCAGCGGCTGGACCGCTCCCCCACGGTCTCCGAACTCGCGGGCGCCCTTGGGGTGTCGGAGGAGGACGTGGTCGACGGACTGGCGGTCGGCAACGCCTACACGGCGTCCTCGCTGGACTCCCCGCCGCCCGAGGAGGACGGCGGCGAGGGCTCGCTGGCGGACCGCCTCGGCTACGAGGACGCCGCGCTCGAAGGCGTCGAGTACCGCGAGTCGCTCAAGCCCCTGCTGGCCCAACTCCCGCCCCGCGAACGGCGGATCATCATGCTCCGGTTCTTCGCCAACATGACGCAGTCGCAGATCGGCGAGGAGGTCGGCATCTCCCAGATGCACGTATCCCGCCTGCTGACAAGGACGTTGGCACAGTTGCGGGACGGACTGACGGCCGAGTAGTCGCGGTCTAGGCATACCTGACGATGCGTCAGTACACTGGCGTGATGCTTCGGACAGCCGACCGCCGGGGAAAGCGGAGGCGGAACCCACGGGGTTCCGCGCATCGAAGGCCGGGAGGGGGCAGCGGACGGGCCCTCCTGGCCGCCTCGGCGGTCGTGCTCTGTCTGGCGGCGCTGGCGCTGCTGACCTGGGGCACGGGCGGTACGGGTGGCGGCGGCCGTCTGGCGGTGGGCTCGGCGGGCTCCTCCGCCGATCCAGCCCACGCCGTACCCCCCGACGGCAAGGTCACCCTCGTCCCGCTGGACGGCACATCCGGCCCGGCAACGCCGCCTACGGGCACCGCGGCGGCCGGTTCCACCGCACCCCGTACGAGCGAAGGCGTCTCGCGTCCGGTGGTCACCGCGCCGAGCGGCAGCGCCCGGAGCGGGCCGCGGACCAGTCCCCAGGCCCCCACGTCCCCGGCACCGACCACACCGGGCTCACCCAGCACACCCAGCGCCCCCGGAAGCCGTCCCGCGCACCTGGTCGTCGGCGGGCTGCGGCAGGCGGCGGCCGGACAGCGGTGGTGCCAGGAGGTGACCGCGGACTTCGCCAACTCCGGCGACCTGCCCGTGACTTCGGGATCGGTGACGTTCGCCACCCATGTCATCGGCCTGCTGGGCGTCGACTGGACGACCATCGACACCACCGAGAAGGTGCCGGTTCCGATCGCCGGAGGCCAGCGGGTGAGCAGGACCTGGGAGATCTGCGTGGACTCCTGGCGGGTCCCGTTGGGCATGCACATCGAGACCCGGAGCGTCACGCTCCAGGCCTGAGCCGATTCCGGGCGGTATCGCCGGTGTTATGCGGGATCGACCCCGCCGCGGGGGCCCCCGCGGATCATCCCAGGGCGAAGTAGGCGACCGCGGCGATGACCAGCACCGCCACGACGACGCCCACCACCACACCGGTCCGGGAGCCGCCGCGCGCGCGGCCGTACGTCGTACCGGCGCCCGCGGCCGGCCGCTGGTCGACGCCCTCGTCCACGAAGGCGCGGAACATCTGCGTGCTGCCCGCCGGGTCCGGGTTCTGGTTGGGGTTCTGGTAGTCAGCCATGACGCAGGACCCTAGCGAAGTCAGGAAGCGGAATACCAGAGACCCCCGCGGCGCTGTGGCTGACCATGGCACGTATCGGAAGTTCTGAACTCGACGTCTTTCCGCTCGCCTTCGGCGGGAACGTCTTCGGCTGGACCGCCGACGAGAAGGAGTCCTTCGAACTACTGGACGCCTACACGGCGGCGGGCGGCAACTTCATCGACACGGCGGACGTCTACTCCGCCTGGGTACCGGGCAACTCCGGCGGCGAGTCCGAGGCCATCATCGGCCGCTGGTTCGCCGCTCGCGGCAAGAGCAAGCGGGACCAGGTGGTGGTGGCCACCAAGGTCGGCTCGCACCCGGACTTCAGGGGTCTGCGGGCCGAGAACGTCAGGAGCGCGGTCGAGGCGTCGCTGCGGCGGCTGCAGACCGACCGCATCGACCTCTACTACACGCACCGCGACGATCCGGACACCCCTGTCGAGGAGTTCCTCGGCGCCCTCGACCAGCTGGTCAAGGAGGGCAAGGTGCGGGAGATCGGCGCCTCCAACATCAGTGCGGAGCGGCTCACCGAGGCGCTGGCCGCCTCCGAGCGCGAGGGCCTGGCCAGGTATGTCGCCCTTCAGCAGCACTACAACCTGGTGGAGCGCGACGAGTACGAGGGCACGCTGGCCGAGGTCGTCGGCGCGCACGGCCTGTCGTCGGTCCCGTACTACGCGCTGGCGGCCGGCTTCCTCACCGGTAAGTACCGGCCGGGGGCGAAGGTGGACAGCGCTCGGGCCGGGAGCGCGGGCAAGTACCTGGACAGCGAGCGCGGACAGCGCGTCCTGGTGGCCCTGGACGAGGTGGCGGAGGCCCACGGCGCCGAGGTCGCGACGGTGGCGCTGGCCTGGCTGGCGGCGCAGCCGACGGTGGTGGCGCCGATCGCCAGCGCCCGCACCCTCGACCAGCTGCCCGCGCTGCTGGCCATGGCGGATCTCACACTCTCCGCCGACGAGGTGGCGAAGCTGACCGCCGCCTCGGCTTGAGCGAGCGGCTGAGCAGGCGGTACGTCCGATGCCGCCCGGTTCCCCTGGAGGGAGGCGGGCGGCATCTTTGCGTCATCTTTACATACCAATGGCCGAATTCATTTGCGTGTAGCAACTAACCGGGTTTAAGGTTGCTTCAGGCAACTAGTACTGACTGGGGGTGCTCCATGGTGACGCGGACACGGTGCGCGGACCTGGTACAGCACCTCAGCGCACTGACCGCGGTCAGCCGTGGACTCGGCCGCGCGTTGCCGCCCGACTGCCCGGCCGCCTCGGTCGCGGTGCTCCGGACACTCAGCCGGTACGGCGAGATGCGGATCAGCCGCCTGACCGAACTCCTGGACGTAGACATGTCGGTGACCAGCCGTCATGTCGCGCACCTGGCGGCCCGGGGCTGGCTGGAGCGCCACCCCGACCCACAAGACAAGAGATCGCGGCTGCTGCGGCTCACCCCGCTCGGCGAGCAGGTCCTGCGCGTGGCGTCGGACCGGATCGCCGAGGAACTGGCCGACTTCCTCCTGGACTGGACGGACGACGAAGTGACGCAGCTCACCGTGCTGTTGGCCCGGTTGCGCGCGAGCTTCGACGACTGCCGACCGGGCCATCGCGCGACAGCGGCACACACAGAGGTTTTCCCCGCCACCGCCCCACAGGTGGCCGGGACGAGTAAAGGATGACGATGGCTTCAACCACACCGGCCGGTGTGCGGGAGGCGGATCCGAAGCGCGGTGCCCATCGGGCCCACGGGTCCCACGGCACACACGGCAACCACGGCACGCATCGGGACCACTCGGCTCCGATGACCCACCGACAGATCATGGAGGCGCTCTCCGGGCTCATGCTCGGACTGTTCGTGGCGATCCTCTCGTCCACGATCGTCTCCACCGCCCTGCCCACCATCCTCGCCGACATCGGCGGTGGCCAGGAGGCGTACACCTGGATCGTCACCGCGGCGCTGCTCGCGGTCACCGCCACCACCCCGCTGTGGGGCAAGATGTCGGACCTGGTGAGCAAGAAGCTCCTGGTCCAACTGGCGCTGGTGCTCTACATCGTGGCCTCCGTCGTCGCCGGTTTCTCGCAGAACGCCGGAACGCTGATCGCCTGCCGCGTGGTGCAGGGCATAGGCGCGGGCGGTCTGTCCGCCCTGTCCCAGGTGATCATGGCCGCGATGATCTCGCCGCGGGAGCGCGGCCGTTACAGCGGCTACCTCGGCGCCACCTTCGCGGTGGCCACCGTCGGCGGCCCGCTGATCGGTGGTGTCATCACCGACACCAGCTGGCTCGGCTGGCGCTGGTGCTTCTACGTGGTGGTGCCCTTCGCGCTGATCGCGCTGGTGGTGCTGCAGAAGACCATCCACCTTCCGGTGGTCAAGCGGGAGGTCAAGGTCGACTGGCTGGGCGCGTTCTTCGTCACCGCCGCGGTCTGCCTGCTGATGGTCTGGGTCACCCTCGCCGGTGACAAGTACCCCTGGCTGTCCTGGCAGACCTACGTCATGGTGCCGGGCTCGGTGGTACTCGGCCTGATCTTCCTGTTCGTCGAGAGCAGGGCGAGCGAACCGATCATCCCGCTGCGGCTGTTCCGCAACGCCACGATCACCCTCACCTCGCTGGCCAGCGTCTTCGTCGGCGTCGCGATGTTCGCCGGAACGGTGTTCCTGAGCCAGTACTTCCAGTTGGCCCGCGGCAGGACGCCCGCGATGTCCGGTGTGCTGACCATTCCGCTGGTGGTCGGGCTGTTCGTGGCCTCCATGGCCTCCGGCCAGGTCATCACCCGCACCGGGCGCTGGAAGATGTTCCTGGTCTCCGGTGGTGTCTTCCTGACGGCGGGCGGCGGACTGCTGAGCCTGATGCGGTACGACACCCCGTACTGGCAGGTGGCCGTCTACATGGCGCTGCTCGGCCTGGGCATCGGTCTGATGATGCAGAACCTGGTGCTCGCCGTGCAGAACCAGGTGGCGCCTAAGGACCTGGGCTCCGCCAGCTCGCTGGTGACGTTCTTCCGCTCGCTCGGCGGTGCGGTCGGCGTGGCCGCGCTCGGCGCGGCACTCAGCAACCGCATCACCCACTACTCGTCCGAGGGCTTCGCGGCGCTGGGCATTCCGATGCCCGCCTCGCAAGGTGGCGAGGCGAACATCCCGGATCTCAAGAAGCTTCCGCTTCCGATCCGTACGATCGTCGAGAGCTCCTATGGGCACGGCATCGCGGATGTCTTCCTCTACGCCGCGCCGTTCGCGTTCGTCGCCTTCCTCCTGGTGCTGTTCATCAAGGAGGTGCCGCTGAAGACCGCGAGCGGTCTCCAGCAGACCGCGGGAGTTCCCGCGCACGACAGGGCGGCGGCGGACGCCCCCGTCACCATCCCAGCGCCGGCTCCCGAATCCGAGCTGGTCGCCGTGGCCGCAGCCGCCGATGCTCAGCCGGTCACCGTGTACGCCTCGGCGGGTAGGGGCCCGTCCGGCGAGGAGGTTCCCATGAACGGCATCACCATCCACGGTTCCGTCCGCAACGCCGAAGGCGTGGGCGTCGGTTCCGCTCATCTGACCCTGATATCCCTCCAGGGACGGCAGTTGGGCCGCGCCCAGGCCGGGACCGACGGCGGCTACTGGCTGGCCGCACCCGGTGCGGGCTCCTACGTGCTGATCGCGGCGGCCGACGGTCACCAGCCGCAGGCCACCACCGTGGTGGTCGGTGACGCGCCGCTCGGCTACGACATCGTGCTGTCCGGCACCAGCGGCCTGGCCGGTGTGGTGCGCGGCGCCGCCGACGGATCGCCGGTGGACGGCGCCATGGTGGTGGTCACCGACGTACGGGGTGAGGTGCTGGCCACCGCGAAGACCGGTGAGTCGGGGGCGTTCACCTTCGACGAGCTGTCCGCGGGCGTCTTCACGCTGGCGGTCAACGCGGCCGGGTTCCGTCCGGCGGCGCAGCCGGTGGAGGTCGGTGGCCAGGGCGTCACCCGGGTGGAGATCCAACTCGCCTCCGGCGCGCATCTGCAGGGCACGGTACGGGCCGGTGCGGACCGGCGACCGATGGCCGACGCGCGGGTCACGCTGATCGACGGGGCGGGCAACGTCGCCGGCACGGCGACCACCGATGACGACGGCTCCTACGCCTTCACCGATCTGAGCGCGGGCGACTACACGCTGATCGCCAGCGGCTACCCTCCGGTCGCCCGCACGCTTGTGGTGGACGGCAGGGGCGAGGACGCCTTCGACGTCGAACTCGGCCACCCGGCCGAGTAACTGAAGCGACTGGCGGGCGCGCACAGCGGAGACGCGTACCGCCAGTTCGGGGGAGACGGGTTCCGGTCGGCGGCCGGAGCAGGGGACGGCCGAGGCCGTCCGACCGGGACCCGTGACCAAACCAACAGGAGATGCAATGACCACGCATGCGGGTGAGGGCAACACCGGTCTTCGGGCCCGGATCCGGACCAAGGACGGTTGGGCGGTGCAGCACGCGGTGCTGACCGTAACGGATATGACGGGCAGTCAGATACAGCGGGCGACCACGGACGACGACGGTGTGGTGCGCACCGATCCGCTGCCGCCGGGGGCGTACACGGTGATCGTGACGGCCGTCGGCTACCAGCCCACCGCCTCGACGGCGATCGTCGGTGCCGCCGGGCGAGCGGACCTGGGCAACCTGGTGCTGGCCCGGCAGGGCGGGGTGGAGCTGCCGCCGCCGGGCCCCTGGACCATCGACCCGGCGCACTCCTCGGTGGGCGCCGTCGCGCAGCACCTGGGCATCTCCAGTGTGCGCGGCCACTTCACCGAGTTCCGCGGCCGGATCGAGATCGCGGAGAACGTCGAGCAGTCGTCGGTGGTCGCGGCGATCAGCACGGCGAGCATCGACACCGGCAACAAGATGCGCGACGACCATCTGCGGTCGCCCGACTTCCTGAACGTCGACGTCCACCCGGAGATCACCTACCGCAGCACCGGCGGGGTCACCCCGGCCGGACCCGACCGCTGGACGGTGCGCGGCGAGCTGACGATGAACGCGCTGACCCGCCCGGTGGACCTGGACCTGACCTACCTGGGCACCGGCCCGGACCCGTGGGGCGGCACGCGGGCCGCGTTCCGCGCCACCGCGGAACTGCGGCGGGAGGACTTCGCGATGAACTACAACCAGGTCCTCCAGGCGGGCATCGCCGCCATCGGCACGACACTCCGCGTGGAACTCGACATCCAGGCGGTCCAGGGCGATTCGCTGCCGATGGCATAAGGCGCGGAGTGCGCCCTGGGGGGCGCGAGCGCGCGCTATGCGTGCGGAGCGCGCCCCCGCATCGCCTCGATCCCCGCGATGACGCACTCCAGCGCGAAGCCGAAGTCGCGCTCGCGGTACTGCGCCACCGGCCCCTCCATACGTTGGTCGATGATCGGCCCGAGTTCCCCGTACTCGGGCCGATCCCGTACCGCCCCCGCCATCTCGCGGAAGAGGTCGTCCTCGCTGGTACCGGTGCTGCGGCACAGTTCGGTCCAGCGGCCCTCCACCGTGCCGTACCCGTACACGAACTGATAGACGGCGGCCAGCGCGCCGGGGATGTGTTCCGGCGCCAGGCCCGAGCGCCGCATGACCCTGTGCGCCGCGGTGCTGAACGCCACTGACTTCGGGCCGACGTTGGCGTACTCCCCCATCAGCCGGGACGCCCACGGATGCGTGGCGAGCGTCCTGCGGTAGCTGGTCGCGAACTCCCGTACCGCGTCGCGCCAGTCGCCACCCGTCTCCGCGGCCTGTAGCGGAATCTCGGCGAACACCTCGTCCAGCGCGTATTCGAGCAGGTCGTCCTTGTTGTCCACGTACCAGTAGACGGACATCGGCGTCACCCCGAGTTCGGCGGCGAGGCGGCGCATCGAGAAGTTCTGCAGGCCGTTGGCGTCCAGCAGCTGGACCGTGGTGCGCACGATCTTGCCGTGGTCGAGTCCGACCGGCTGCTGGGAGGACTTCCTGCGCCGGCCGTCCCGCGCGCCGCCGCTCAGCCACACACTCGCTTGCGGCTTGCTGGCGCGGGGGGCGGCGGGGGCCATGGGCTTCTCCTCGGTCGAGCTTGCTCAGCGGTGCGCTGCGTACGTGATGCTAAGCCGCCACTTCCGCGGGGGCCGGGCTGCGGCGGTCCGAGTCGGCGCGGTCCGCACGGTGCAGCAGGAACGCGGCGAGCAGCCCGCCGGCGAGCACGGCCGCCGCGCCGACGAGTTGGCTGACGCTGACGCCGGAGGCGAACGCGTGCGCCACAGCGGTGCGTTGCTCCTGCCCGTGCGCGGCGGCCAGTGCGGCGGGCAGCGAGCCGGCGCCGATCGTGGCCGGAAGCAGCGCGGCGAAACGGGAGTTGAGCACCGCACCGAGTACCGCGTTGCCAAGGCCGTTGCCGAACTCGGTCAGCGTGCCGTTGACGCCCGCGCCGATGCCCGCGCGCTCCGGCGGGATGGCACCCATGATCGCCGCGCCCATCGCGGGCGAGGCCATGGCGATGCCCACGCCCATCGTGATCAGGCCGACCACCATTCCGCCGTAGCCGTGGCGTCCCAGTACGGAGACGAGCGCGAGGCCGAGGGCGATCAGGGTCATGCCCAGCACCACCACACCTGCCGTGCCGAGCCTGCGCAGCAACCGGGCGCCGACTCCCAGGATGTTGAGCAGTGCGATGCTCAATGCGAGCGGAACCGTGCACAAACCGGCCTTCAACGGACCGTATCCGAGCACGAATTGCAGGTGCTGGGTGAGCAGGAAGAGGGAGCCGCCCATGCCGAACGCGACGAGGACGCCGCCCGCGACCGCGCCGACGAACCGCCTGTCACGGAAGAACCGCAGGTCCAGCATCGGATGCGGGGTACGGCGCTCCCAGAGCGCGAAGCCGGTCATACCGGCGATGCCTACGAAGGCGGGCAGCAGTACGTCGCTGGAGCTCCAGCCGTGCACCGGGCCGGAGATGATCGCGTAGACGATGCCGAGCATGCCGATGACGGACAGGCCCGCGCCGGGCAGGTCGGGCCGATCGCCCAGCGGGTTCCTGGATTCGGGGACGTACACGGTGACGGCGGTCAGGCCGAGCACTGCCACCGGCACGTTGACCAGGAAGATCGATCCCCACCAGAAGCGGTTGAGCAGCACCCCGCCGATCAGCGGCCCGGCGGCGAAGCCGAAGGTGAGGACGGTGCTCCACAGGCCGATGGCCCTCACCCGCTCCTCGGCGTCGAAGACCTGGACGATCACCGCGAGGGTGCTGGTCATCAGGATCGCTCCGCCCACCCCCATTCCCGCGCGGGCCGCGATCAGCTCACCGGGGCTCTCAGCCAACGAAGCGATCAGCGATCCGATGCCGAAGAGCCCAAGTCCGGTCATCAACGCGCGCTTTCGACCGTATCGGTCGGCGGCGCTGCCGACGGTGAGCAGCAGGCCGGACTGCGCCAGTGAGTACGCGCTGATCATCCACTGTATGTCCGCGGTGCTCGCGCCCATTCCCTTGGTGAGGGAGGGGATGGCGACGTTCAGCACGGTGTTGTCGAGCAGGACGGTGAGGTGGGCGAGGCAGATGACGCCGAGGATCAGCCAGCGTCGGGGGTGGGGCTGGATCTGGGCGGGGGCGGTCAAGGCAGCTCCTTGTACGGCGTACGGGACCATACGGCGCTGTACACCGTAGAAGCTCTCCCGTACGCCGTACAAGGCAATTTGTTCTGGCCGTGCCCTGGACCACCTTCTGGCTTGAATTCCCCTTGGGGGAAAAGGAGTTGGGTGAGGCGCCCGTACAGCGTGGGGCGCGCGGCGATCACCCGACTTCGGCGGGCTTGATCAGATATCCGGCGCCACGCCGGGTGTGGATCATCGGCGCCCGCCCAGCATCGATCTTGCGCCGCAGGTACGAGATGTACAGCTCGACCACATTGGCCTGACCGCCGAAGTCATAGCTCCACACCCGGTCCAGGATCTGGGCCTTGCTGAGCACCCGGCGCGGGTTGCGCATCAGGTACCGCAGCAGTTCGAACTCGGTGGCGGTGAGGTGGATGGAACGTCCGGCGCGGCTGACCTCATGGCTGTCCTCGTCCAGCGTGAGATCCCCGACGACCAGCAGCGACTCCGAGCGGATGGCCGCCGCCCCGGACCGGCGCAGCAGCCCGCGCAGCCGGGCCACCACCTCTTCGAGGCTGAAGGGCTTGGTCACGTAGTCGTCGCCGCCCGCGGTGAGCCCGGCGATCCGGTCCTCCACGGCGTCCTTGGCGGTCAGGAACAGCACGGGCACATCGGGCAGTTCACGGCGCAGCCGGGAGAGCACGTCGAGCCCGTCGGCGTCGGGCAGCACGATGTCCAGCACCACCGCGTCGGGCAGGAAGTCACGCGCGGCCCGCAGCGCGGCGCCGCCGTCGGCCTCGGTGCGCACTTCCCAGCCCTCGTAGCGCAGCGCCATGGAGAGCAGATCGGCGAGCGCCGACTCGTCGTCCACGACGAGCACCCTGACCGGCGATCCGTCGGGTCGCAGCAGTTCGGTACGCCCCCCGGTCACGGGCGCGGCGGCGGTCTGACTGGTGGCGGTCCGGCTGGCGCCCATGGCGGTCCGGCCGCTCTGCGTGGAAGAAGGAATGGCAGGCATGGCCAACACCTTCGACCGCGCCGGTGAGAGCATCCTTTCCCCAATCTGTGAGTTGTCTGAGAAACTTCTGGCCGCCGCGTTGAGGAATAGCCGGAGGAAACCTCCGGTTGTCGCTGCCAAAAGGCATCACAAGCCACACCGCAACGGAGGGAACGAGCCATGGCGCTGGGACGGTACGGAATCTGGAGCATCGAACTGCGGGCGCAGCCCAACGCGGACAACGGCGAGGTCATCGAGGCCGTACAGGAACTGGAGGAGCTGGGGTACGGCGCCCTGTGGATCGGCGGCAACAGCGACATCTCCCATGCCGCCCCGCTGGTCGAAGCCACCTCCTCGATCGTCCTGGCCACCGGCATCCTCAGCATCTGGGAGCACGACCCGGCCGATGTCGCGGCACGCCACACCGCACTGACCGCCGCGCACCCCGGCCGTTTCCTCCTTGGCCTCGGCGCCAGCCACGCCAAGCTGGCCGCCGCCTACGAGCGGCCGTACTCGAAGATGGTCAGCTACCTCGACGCGCTCGACGAGGCCGAGCCCCCGGTGCCCGTCAACGAGCGTGTACTGGCCGCCCTCGGCCCGAAGATGCTCAAGCTCGCCGCCGACCGGGCGGTCGGCGCCCACCCCTACCTGGTCACGGCGGAGCACACCGCCGAGGCCCGCTCCACCCTCGGCGAAAGCGCCCTGCTGGCACCGGAGTTGAAGGTCGTCCTCGAACCCGACCCGGAGCGCGCCCGTGCCATCGCCCGGGACTACCTTGCCCACTACCTCGCCCTGCCCAACTACACCAACAACTTCCTCCGCCTCGGCTTCACCGAGGACGACTTCGCGAACGGCGGCAGCGACCGGCTGGTGGACGCGGTCGTCGCCTGGGGCGACGCGGAGCGGGTACGCGCCCGGACCGACGAATTCCTGGCGGCGGGTGCCGACCACCTCGCCCTGCAACTCGTCGAGCCCTCCGACGCCAAGGGCCTGCCTCGGGAGGGCTACCGCCGCCTTGCCGAGGTGCTGAGGCTCAAGGGCTGAGCGCTCTGGCAACCTACCCTCGGACCCGGCCCGTCGGCCCTGCCGCCCAACTCCCCCTGGAGTAGCCCATGCGCGTGATCGGCTTCGACCATCTCGTCCTCAACGTCACCGACATCGAACGCTCACTGGCCTTCTACGGCGGCCAGCTCGGCCTGGCGCCGGTCCGCGTGGACGAATGGCGCGCGGGCGAGGCACCCTTCCCCTCGGTACGGGTGAGCCCGACGACGATCATCGACCTCGTCCAGCGCCCGGACGGCTCCGCCCAGGGGTCCAACGTCGACCACATCTGTCTGGTCGTGGAACCCCTCGACTGGCAACAGGTCGTCGACTCCGGCGAGTTCACCATCCTCGACGGCCCCGGCTCCCGCTTCGGCGCCCGCGGCACCGCCCAGTCCCTCTACGTCCGCGACCCGGACGGCAACACGGTGGAACTCCGGTGGTACCCCGTGGAGGGGGATGCGGAGAATACGGTTCTCTCATGACGCTCCTCGCGATATCCGGCAGCCTGCGGGCGGCCTCTTCCAATGGTGTGCTGCTGGGTGCGGTGCTCGAACTGGCGCGGGCTGGGGGTTGGGACGGCACGGCGGTGGCCGGGATCGGCGAACTACCGCTGTTCAACCCCGACTTGGACGGCGTGGATGCCATCGCGCCCGAGGCCGTGGATGCGTTGCGCCAGGCGGTGGCCCGTGCCGACGCGGTGGTGATCGTCAGTCCGGAGTACGCGCATGGCGTTCCGGGCGCGCTGAAGAACGCGCTCGACTGGCTGGTGAGCAGTGCGGAGTTCGTGGACAAGCCGGTGGCGGTGATCACCGCTTCGGCGAGCGGCGGCGCGTACGCCAACGCGCAGTTGCGTGAGACGTTGCGCATGATGACGGCCACGGTCGTCGAAGGGGCCTGCCTCACCGTTCCCGGCGCCGCCGCCAAGATCGACCATGCGACCGGTGACGTCACCGATGACGCCCTCCGTGAGGAGTTGCGCGGGGCGCTCGGCGCGCTGCGGACGGCCGTGCGGTCCGCGAGCGCGGCGGCGGACTGAGCGCTTCGTCGGTACGCCGGGTCAGACGATGAAGTCCCTTATGAGCTCCACCAGTTCGTCGGGGCGCTCGTAGATCACCATGTGCCCGCTGTCCAGTTCCTCGTAGCGGCTGTCCCGTATCGCCTTGTGCAACTGCCGTGTGTAGGTGACCGGCACCATCTGGTCCCGGGTCGCGCCTATGACCAGGGTGGGCGTGGTGATCTCGGGCAGTAGTGCGCTGATGTCCAGTTCGGCGTCGAGGTCTATCTGGCGCCGGATGCCCTCCGGGAAACTGGTCTCCGCCACGGTCCGCTCGACCGCCGCGTCCCCGGCACCGTCCAGCCAGGCCGGGGACCAGCCCTCGGCGGTGACGAAGCGCGCGAACAGCGCCGGATCCGCCGACCACAGCCGCCGCCAGAGGTCGAACGCCAGGCGCTGCCTCGGCCCGGTGATCGCCCACCCGGCCACCAGCACCAGCCTGCTGACCATTTCGGGCCGAACGGCCGCCAGGGCCGCCGCCACGCCGGCGCCGAGCGAGAACCCCACCACGGCCACCGGCCCCGGCACCCCCGAGTCCACGATCGCCGCCTCCACCTGCCGGGCAAGGCCCTCGACGGTCAGCGGGCCGCCGGAGTCCTTCGTACCGCCACTGCCCGAGTAGTTGGGTGTGATCACCGTGTGCCGATCGGAGAAGCGGTCCACCAGATGCCCGTAGTTGCTCTCCGCGTCGCCGCCGGTGCCGTGCACCAGCACCAGCCCGGGACCGTTGCCCGCCGTCGCGGACTCCACCAGGTCCGTAGCGTTCGCCACGTATCGCATGGCACACCCCTCCCGTTGCCGCGACCATTCCATAATGACCGCTACACAAAGACCATAGCACGCTGGCTATCGATCGCTATAGAATTTCCACCATGACCGGAACACAGCCGCGGCAGCGGCGGGAGGAGAAGGAGCGGCCGAAGGGCCGCCCCCGCAGCTTCGACCGGGAGACGGCGCTGGAGCGGGCCCTCACCCTCTTCTGGCAGCACGGGTACGAGGCCACCTCGATCTCCGGACTGACCAAGGCCATGGGCATCAGCCCGCCCAGCCTCTACGCCGCCTTCGGCGACAAGCGCTCGCTGTTCGAAGAGGCCGTCGCCCGGTACCAGGAGTCGTACGGCGCCTTCACTCCCCACGCGCTCGCCGAGGAGTCCACCGCCCGGAGCGCGATGGAGCGCGTACTGCGTGAGGCCGCCGCCGAGTTCACCACCCCCGGACGGCCACGCGGCTGCCTGGTGGTCTCCGCCGCCGTCAACTGCGGGCCGGAGTCCGGCGATGTGGAGGAGGCACTGCGCGCCCAGCGTGAAGCGGGCATGCGCGCGATGCGCGACCGCATCACCTCCGGCGTCCGCACCGGCGAACTCCCCGCCGACACCGACACGGAGGCCCTGGCCCAGTACTACGCCGCGGTCTTCCAGGGCATGTCCACCCAGGCCCGCGACGGCGCGACCCGCGAACAGCTCGAAGCCCTGGCCGAACTGGCCATGCGCGCCTGGCCGAAGTGAGCGCGGAACCCAGGGCGTACGGAAAACGCCACGGTCCCGGCACTCGTGAGTGCCGGGACCGTGGCCTTGGTAGCGGGGACAGGATTTGAACCTGCGACCTCTGGGTTATGAGCCCAGCGAGCTACCGAGCTGCTCCACCCCGCGTCGGTGAACACCACCTTACAGGTATCGGGACCCGTCGGTGCACCACACCCCCACCGGGACGCCGCACGGGGCGCTCGACGCACAAGAGAGGCGCACGCCCCACACCCAACGCGCGGGCGCACGTGAACAGGCCGGGGGGGTATGCCCAGTGCTCTACCGACAGCCGCAAGGCCCTGTCATCATTCACCCTCAGGAGGAGACGTGACCTGTCCCATGTGCGGCTCGACGGACGGCAGGCAACTCAACAATGGAAACTGGCAGTGCAACAAGTGCGGAGCGGTCACGGCAGGCCAGGGCCGCGTGGGAAGCCCTGGATCCCGAGACGCGTGAGCGCGTGCCGTTCCTGTCGCCCGAGGAGTTCACGGTGGCCGACGGCGAGGAGTCGGCCCAGCAGTGGCAGCGCTTCGTCGACGTCCTCGACCGCGCGGAACGCCACGAGGGGCTGTAGCCGAGGACCGCGTTCCGCCCGCACCGGCCACCGAACTCACCGCGCGCACAGCGGCCTCGCGCCGCGCACAGCGGCCTCGCGCCGCGCCCTTTGACGGTTCGGCCGAGGTAGTCGTCCGGCGACAGGGAATCTCGACCGGTCGCGCGTTCGGTCCGCAGTGCGGTCCGCCCTTGGTCCCGGCACCACGCACAGCGTGATCGCCCGCGCCCCTCACTGTCAGGCGTGGCTGACGGCTGCCTCGCCCTTCTACCTCGTCACGGGGCTCACGGCTGCTGGCGGAGCCCGATGACGTTGCCGTCCGCGTCCTTGACGGACGCGACCAGCAGGCCGCCGCCGACGTCATGCGGCTGTTCGTCGGACTCAGCGCCAGCGGCGAGAAGGGCCTGGTAGGCGGCGGCGATGTCGGGCACGTCGCGGAAGCAGACCGGGCCGGTGAGGCCGCGCTCCTGGCCGTCGGGGACGAGGCCGATCTGCTGGCCGCCCAGCTCGAAGCCGACGTAGTACGGCGAGTCCGTCGTCGGCTCGACGCCGAGGAACGTCCCGAAGAGCGCCTTGGCCCGGGCCAGGTCCTTGACGTGGTAGATGATCACGCTGATGCCACTGCTCATGACGTGGGTGCTCCTGCTTTTCGGGGTTGATCCTGCGGCGGACCTGCGGGTTCCGCCGGCGATCCCAGCGTAGGCACGGGGTGCGGGCGGCCGCTTCTCCGAAACTGACCGATCAGCCGGTGCAGGCGGCCGCGTCGCGGCCGTCCTTTCTGAGCGGGTCGCCCAGCTCGCCCTCGGGCAGCTCCGGCTCCTCAACCTCACCGGGCAATACTCGGCAGGATTCGAACCTGCAACCTTCTGATCCGTCAGGATCGGGCAACTCCCTGCCGGTGGCCTCGGCGGCCTGGCGACTTGGATGTGAGAATAAGCACTTGGCAGGCATCGTGTGCGGTCGTTGCCGTCAGCGTTGCCGTCATTCCGCAGCCGGACAGAATCGAGCTATCCGAGGCGCATGTGGTGCAGCAGCAGTAGGGCAGCTGCCGCGTTCGACGCCCGCACCTCGCCGCGTGCCACCAGCTCCGGTACCTCCTTGAGGGGCACCCACTCACGGCGCTCCGACTCGAAGTCGTCTGCCGGGTGCCCCACGTAGTCGGCGCCTTCGGCCCAGTAGACGTGGTGTCGGGCGTCCGAGAGGCCGTTCGAGGGCTCGACAGTCAGTAGGTGGTGCATGGGGCCGACGGGTCGCCATCCGGTCTCTTCGAGCATCTCGCGGGCCGCTGCGGCTTCGAGGTCTTCGCCATCCTCAACGACCCCGGCGGCGATCTCCCAGCCCCATGAGTCTGGAATGAACCGGTGTCGCCAGAGCAGAAGCACTTCGTTCTTCTCATTCACGGCGGTGCCCAAGGCGACGGGCCGCTGTCGGATCAGGTAGTGGTCAAGGTGGCGTCCGTCAGGCAGCTCAACGTCGGCGAGGTTCACGCAGAGCCACGGGTTTTGTACACAGTGTGCTCGCTCAGGTTCTTCCAGACCGACACGCGCTGCGCCTTCCACTCGGTTACGGAGCCATCCCAGCATGCGTTGCACGTTCGTCAAGGTCGCAAGCCGGTGGACTCGCCCCCGGGCATGTGACTGGGTACGGACCGCTTCGAGGGCGTACTCCTGGGCGGGGTTCATGTCCCTAGGCTCATGAGTGCCTCTGCAAGCTGTGCTTCGACAAGCCCTGGTTGAACGTATCCCGTCTCGGCTGGCTCATCATCCCGGCGGATCTTCGCGGCGCGGGTCTCTGCGAGCAGCATGCAGCGATGGGCGCTCGCCGGGTCGCCCACGCGGGCGTATGCCTTGGCCTGCATGGCGTGGAGGTCAGTGGCCAAAGCGTGGGAGATGTGCGGGCCAGCGGTACGGAGCCCGGCTTCGGCGAAGGCTACGGCTTGGCGGTACTCCTTGAGAAAGATCGACTGGTTCACCAGTAGTGCGATGACGTAACCGCCGAATGCCCGGTCGCTGCTGGCCTTGGCAAGACGTAATGCCTGGTGGAAGTAGCGCTGCGCGAGGCCCTGGGTGTCGCTGTCGTAGCTACAGATCCCTGCGACGGCCACAAGACCACCAACGGCGCGGTGCAGCTCCCGCCCGGTCTGGTCGGAATACGACCCACGTAGGAGAGGGGCGGTCTCCGAGTTCAGATAGTTGATGATGCGGCTGCGCGTGGCCACACCACCGGCCTTTCGGTACATCTGCTCGTAGTGCGTACGCGCAGTGCGCAAGACATCGACATCGGCCAGCCCCACCCGGGGCGTCCCGGGTCGCGACACGTCGATGTCGTCCGGCGGGTTCTCCCACTCCCACACTGGTGCGACCGCAGGCAGTCCCGTGATGGCCGGTGCTTGCCGAAGGTCTGGCCGTTGCTGCTGGTCCCCGCGCCATAGAGCCGTCGCCCGCTCGATGAACCCGCTCAGCTCGCCGCTTGGCGCCTGCATCCTGTGGGATTTCCCCATGCCAATGTCATCGGCGGTAATGGGCCGCTTCAGGCGTTCGCTGAGGACATCGCAGATCAGGTCCGGCACCACTCCACGTGGGCGTTGGCCCCGTAGCCAGCGGATGACCGAGGCGTGGTCGTAGCGGGTCGATTTCCCGCGTGCTCGCGCAGCATGGTTCACCCTCGTTGCCAGGCCGACGCGGGACATTCCCGCCTCGTCAAGTAGGGCGTCCAACAGGGTGTTTGGCTCCATGTGGCCCCCAAATCACTCAGTGCGATTGAGAGTAGCGAAGTCGGATTCACACAGTGTGTGAATGCCCCAACGCCAGGCGACCTTGACACACACTCCCGCTCGCCCGTCGCAGGAGAAACCCTTGGTGCAGGCGAAGCGCCCGGCGAGCAACACGGCAACGGGCAGGTCAACGACTCCGGAGGTGGGCACATGGCTGCGTATGACCCAGCGTACGGCTGGCGGTTGGACCGTGTTCACGGCAAGCGCGTTGAGCGACTCTCCGATGGTTCGGTGTCCTTGCCCCTTTCGGTCGTCTTGAACGGGAAGCCTCGCGGTGATGGGCAGTTGCGGATGAGCCTGGTGGAGGTGGAAGTCCTACATGCCGAGTTGTGCCGCGCGTTGGGAGGAGACGGTCCGCATGGCGGTCCTCCTGCCTGCCGGGACTCCCGTCCTGCATCCACCGTTCGATTGGGGCTGTGATGGCGTTAGTTCGCTTGATCGGGCGGTACTCAGGCGTCCTGTTCATGATCGGAATCAGCGCCTCTTGCGGCTTGGCGGTCGGGCTGTCCTTCGCGGCGTCGTCGCCCCCGTAGACCGGTCCGCCTTGGGCAAGCGTCCGCTTCTTCTCGCGGGCAGTAATCACCTCGTTTCCGTCCAGGGCGGACTATTCAACTCCCGTACCGGCCGCTCGTCCTGGGGCGGAAAGTGGGCGGCTGGTGCGGGTCAGCGAGTACTCATCAACATCTGACCAGTGGAAGGAGAGAGCGGATGTTCAACGTGCAGATCGTTACTGCTGCCGATGGCGGCCATGGCGGAGGAGGAGGGGACGGGGGCGACGGACACCCGGGTACGCCCTGGACGCCGCCTACTCCCTCCCCTGACGGCGACACGCCGCCTGGCGATGGGACGCACCGCAAGTGATGTCCGACTCTGTATGGGTGGACCGTCCTGGCCGAAAGGAGCTGGGGCGGCTCCTCCTTGAAACGCGCGCGCTGACATCCGACTGGGCTCCGACGTTCGCGGCCGTTGACCGAGCCGTCTTCCTCCCCGAGCTGATGTGGCCCTACGACATGAGCGCAGGGAAGAGTGTCGCGGTGGATCGGGCCGCTGACCCTGACGCGTGGTACGAGGCAGCAGACAGCAACGTGCCCATCGTGACGCAGTGGGACGACGGCACGCACAGGGGCACCGAGCCGGGCGAGTTGTCCACTAGCTCGTCGTCCATGCCTTCGGTCGTGTACGCGATGCTTCAGACCCTGGCGGTGGAGGAGGACATGCGGGTCCTCGACATCGGCACGGGCACGGGTGAAACGGCCGGAGCCTTGTTCCACCGATGCCGACATGGGCAGATCACCACGGTTGAGGTAGACCCTTACGTCTCACGCCGTGCACGTGAACGGCTGTGCGCGGCCGGCCTCTACCCAGATGTCGTCGTGGGCGACGGGTTCGAGGGCTGTGCCGACAACGCGCCCTATGACCGCATCCTGGTCACCGTGGGACTTCGAGAGGTCCCTGGAACGTGGATCGAACAGACCCGTCCCGGCGGGCTGATCGTTGCGCCGTGGGGGACGCACTACTCCAACGCGGATGCCGTGGCTCGCCTGGTCGTGCAAGACGGCATGGCCTCCGGACACTTCACGCGGCCGGTGGAGTTCATGAAGATGCGCGCTCAGCGGCCGTCTCCAATTGACCACACCGAGTACGTTCCGGCGGATGTCTTGGCCGACGCTGATACGTCAGCTACGGCTATCACAGAGGCGGAGTTCGTCCGGGGGGCAGTACACCGCCGTTCAGTTCGCCGTGGGGCTTCGCGTGCCCGGTTGCACCCATGCGGTTGCTGAGAAACGCGATGGTCGCCGGTCTGTGTGGTTCTACGGGCTGGATGACCGGTCCTGGGCGGTGGTGATGTTCCGGGACGGCGAAAAAGAGGCGTTGGTATGGCAGTCAGGGCCGCGTCGGCTGTGGGACGAAGTCGAGGCGGCTTACCGCTGGTGGGTCGACCGTGGCGAACCGGACCACACGCGGTTCGGCCTCACCATCACGCCTGGGGGACAGCGAGCTTGGCTGGACGATCCAGCGGATTCCTGGGCCGTGTGATCCGTGGGCGCTGAGCGCGGTTACCGCTCCCATGGACGACCAGTTCGGGGCAGGGTCTAGGAACGGTTGCCGTCAACCACTGCCGTCACGCCTAATGCAAGAGGCCCTGTCGATCTCTCGACAGGGCCTCTGAGCTGCTGTGCACTCGGCAGGATTCGAACCTGCAACCTTCTGATCCGTAGTCAGATGCTCTATCCGTTGAGCTACGAGTGCTTGGCTTCCCGGTTTTTCTTGCCGGTCGGCGTTGCGGGAACAACATTACATGAACCCCGCCGTCAGGCGAAATCCATTCCCCGGACCCTCACTGACCTGCGGAAACGCCGCAACGAGCCGGTGTGGGGCGAGGGGCGGACGGGTCGGAGAAGCGCGACAGCCCCGTCCGGAGAATCCGGACGGGGCTGTCGGCAAGAGCGGAGGCTCCGGGATTTGAACCCGGGATGGGCGATTAACCCAAACCGCATTAGCAGTGCGGCGCCATAGACCAGACTAGGCGAAGCCTCCAGCACGCCCACGCGAGCGCAAGGCGTGTGCAGATGATGGCACATCCCCGAAGGGCGTTACCAATCGCAGCCTACGGTACAAGGACGCCGGTCGGGAGGGCAAAGCCGTTGCGAACCGGAGCGGCGACATGCCCACGATCGGGTGCAATGCCGGGGCAGCGCCGGGTGTGGGCGGTAAGGAGAGGCGCGTCCGCACCCTTCACTCCGGCGCATCGCCACCTCAGGGAGCCGCCCCATGTTCCGTCTCCGTGACCGTGCTCACACCAAGGGCCACGCTCGAACCCGTTCGCCGCGGGCGCTCGGCCGCTCGCTGTCCGCCACGGTGGTGCTGGCGCTGGCCGCCGTGCCGGTCCCGGCCTCCGCCGCCGCACGGATGCCGCTGCCCCTGCCGCTGCCGCTGCCCCTGCCCGAGGCGGCGGGCGACCAGCTGACCATCACGTACGACGACGGCAGCGGCGCCACCGTCACCAACACCCTCAGCTGCCACCCGGCCGGCGGCTCGCTGCCGAACGCGCAGGCGGCGTGCGACCGGCTCGACGCGCTCGACGGCCCGCTCGGACCCGTACCGCACGACCAGATGTGCACCGAGTTGTACGGCGGACCGCAGAGCGCGCGGATCACCGGAACCTGGCACGGGCGGCACGTCGAGGACACGTACAACAGGAACGACGGCTGCCAGGCCGCGCGCTGGCAGCGGATGGAGCCGGTACTGCCCGCGCCCGCGCCGGGCCGGGTGTCCGGTGCCCCGGTGCGCTGAGCCGCGCGGGCGCGCCGCCGAGCCAGCCGGGTACCGGAATCACCCGCGCCGCCAACCGCTCAGCGCACTCGCTCATCCCAGGCCGGGGAACGGTCCGGCGCGGGCAGGAACGATCCGGCTTGGTCGGCATTAGTCGGGGTTAGTCGGACCCGGACAAGATCGTCACGGAACCTCTTCTTCCTCTACGTCATCCGCCACCGTGCCCAGGAGCCCGCCCCTTACACTCCTGTGGTGACATGCCACGGGGGGAAGGGCAAGATGGGCCATCGGTGATAGCAGCCCGCGATCACCGAGCCAGCTGAGCAAAGAGCGGTACAGCAAGTGCGGTATCAGGGAGGACGCGTCTCGTGAGCAGCAGGCCATCCCGAGGCGCTGCTCGCCTCGCGGCAATACTCGACGCCCTCCCCGACGCCCTGCTACTGGTGAACGCCAACGGAACGGTCGTCAACGCCAACGCCATAGCCCTGGAAACGTTCGAGGCCCCCGGCACCGCACTGGTCGGTCGGGGTCTGCTCGACCTGCTGCCCGCCTTCGACTCCCGGCGCATCCCCGGTTCGATGCGCCGCCCGGACTCGGAGGAGGACCGGCGCACCAAGCCGACCCGGATGGTCGCCCGGCGCACCGACGGCAGTGAGTTCCCGGTCGAGGTGACCAGCGCCAACGTGGAGGACGGGCGCACCCCGTACGCCGATCCGCACCATCTGTACACCGGCGACGAACTGCTGATGCTGGTGGTGCGGGACCTGACCGGCACCCTTGACACCGAGGCCGAACTCGCCCGCCAGCAGCGGCAGACCGAGATGATCCTGCGCGCCGCCAGCGAGGGCGTGGTCGGCGTGGACACCGAGGGCAAGGTCGTCCTGGTCAACCCGGCCGCCGCGCAGATCCTCGGCTTCCGGGCCAGCGATCTGGGCGGCCAGGAGCTGCATCCGCTGATCCACCACTCCCGGGCCGACGGCAGCGCGCTGCCGTGGGAGGAGACGCCGCTCGCCGACACGCTGCGCTCGGGGCGCAAGCACCGGGTGCGCGGCCAGGTGCTGTGGACGAAGAACGGCCGCGCGGTACCGGTCGACCTCACCACCGCGCCGGTGCGCGAGGGCGACCAACTGGTCGGCGCGGTGATGTCGTTCACCGACCGCAGCCGCTTCGACGCGCTGGCGGCCCGGCACGCACAGCTGCGCGAGGTGCTGGACGCCTCGCTGCGCGCGCCGTTGGACGAGCTGCGCGGCGAGTTGTCCGGGCTGGCGGCCGACCCGGCCGGGCAGTTGTGGCCGGAGGCCAACCAGACGCTGCACCATCTGGCCGCCGGATACGCCCGGATGACCACGCTGATCGACAACGTGCTGGCCTTCCAGCGGCTGGACTCCGGCAAGGAGAAGCTGAACCGGGCGGCGGTCGGCCTTGACGACGTGGTCGCGGCGGGGGTGGAAGGGGCGATCGAGCTGATCGGCCCCGGCCGCGCGCAGTACGCGGTGCACGCGCCGCCGATCGAGGCGGTGGTCGACGGGCCCAGGCTGTCGCAGGCGATCGCGCACCTGATCGCCGACGTGGCGGGCGTGGACGCCACCGGACGCACCGCGGTGGTCGCCGGAGGTGGCGACTCCACGATCGTGGTCGCGGCGGCTCAGCGCGGCGACGTGGTACGGATCGAGGTGCGCGGCCCGCACAGCGGCGGCAGCCCGGTCCATCTGCCGATCACCCGCGGGATCGTTGAGCGGCACGGCGGAGTGCTGCAGACGCACGAGGTCCCCGGGCAGGGCGGCAGCGCCTATGTGCTTGAGGTGCCGGTCGACGAAGGCGGCGGTGACGCGGCGCACGGCAAGGCGGCGGCGCGGGACTCCGAGACGACGGTGCTGCCGATGCCGTCCGCCCCGGCGCGCGGCACCCAGGGCACGGCGGACGGGCCGAGGCCCGTCGACACGGCCGGGCAGAACACCGGGCGGGCGCCGCGGCCGCGGCGCCCGGTCCACGAGAGCAACGGCGGCCCCGGCGCGCCGATCGCGCTTCCGGCCGGACCCTCGGCGAACGCCGCCCCACAGGAGCAGCCCACCGGGCGGCGCCGTGCGCTGCGCCGTGCTGAGCCCGGTGGCGTCGAGCAGCCGCCCGCCCCGGACGGCGCCGCGGTGAACGAGGCCAACGGCTCCAACGCGGCCGGTCCGCAGGCCCAGGCCCGGCCGACCGGTCGCCGGGCCCGGCGCGCACTGTCCGAGGGCCAGCAGCCGGAACTGCCCGCGCTGCCCGCCGCGCAGAGCGATCCCGAACCAGCCGAGTCGCTGCGCGCTGCGCAGCAGGCCGAGTCCGGGCGCCCGGCCCTGCCCGCGCTGCCTGAACAGGCGACGGCCACGCCACGCGGACGCCGGGCGCGTCCCGGCGCGCTGCCGCAGGAGGCGGGTCCACGGCCCGCGCAGCCAGAACCGCTGGCGATCGAACCGGCGTTGCCGTCGGCCGCGGCGGAGCAAGCGCCCCGGCCGTCCGGCCGCCGGGCCAGGAAGCCCGCCGCCGGTCCGGAGCTGCCGCCTGCGCTGCCCCCGGCCGCCCAGGCCGTCGACGACCCCGTGCACCAGGGACTGCCGCAGGGCGAGGGCGAGAGCCCGGCGGACGCGGCACGTCCGGTCCCGCACCAGGTCAACGGCCAGCCCAATCCGCCCGGTTGGCAGGCCGCGAACGGAACGCCGCAGGCCGCCGAGTCGCCGCAGTCGGAGGGCCGGGCGATCAGCGTGCGGACGCTGGGGCAGGGTGTGGCGTACGCCCAGCCCGGGCAGCCGACGCCGCCCGGCGGGGTGCCCGCGGCGGGCAGTGGTTCCGGGCGGCGCCGCAAGCTGACCGCTCCCCCGCAGACGCAGACCGCCGAGCCCGCCCGGCAGCACCCGACGGACCAGGCCGCGGCGTCGAATCCGGCGTTCCAGGCCAGCGACAGCCAGGGCGAAGGCCAGGCGTTCGCCATAGGCGCGCCCGCCGAGGGGGACGAGGGCCCCGAGCATCTGGACGGCCCGAACGGCGCGGTGGAGGTCAGCGCCGCCCCGGCGGCGGACGGCGCGGCGGCGGAGCTGAGCAGTCCGCGTCGGCTGCTGGTCTGGCCTGAGCCCGATGTGTCGACCCGGCAGGCGCTGACCGACCGCGGCTACCGTCCGGTGACGGTGCGCTCGCGGGAGGAGGTGGACGCGCAGGTCGCCGAGTATCCGGCGGCGCTGTTCGTGGACCCGCTGACCGGGCCGATCACCCGCACCGCGTTGCAGTCGCTGCGGGCGGCGGCGGTGGCCGCGGAGGTTCCGGTGCTGGTGACGGCCGGGCTCGGGCAGGCGACACGGGAGGCGGCGTACGGCGCCGACCCGGCGGTGCTGCTCAAGGCGTTGGCGCCGCGCGACAGTGAGCAGCACCCGCCGCGGGTGCTGCTGGTGGAGAGCCACCAGGACATCGCCGCGGCGTTCACCGCGACCTTGGAGCGGCGCGGCATGCAGGTGGCGCACGCGGCGTCGGAGGGCGACGCGGCGACGCTCGCCGCGCAGTTGCGACCGAATCTGGTCGTGATGGATCTGATGCTGATCAGGCGGCGCCGGGTCGGGATCGTCGACTGGCTACGGGCGAACGGTCTGTTGAACCGCACCCCGCTCGTCGTCTACACCTCGGTGGACATCGAACCGGCCGAACTGCCACGCCTCGGATCCGGCGAGACGGTGCTGTTCCTCGCGGAACGTTCCACCAGCGCCGAGGTGCAGGGCCGGATCGTGGACCTGCTGAGCAAGATCGGCACCGAGCTGTAGGACGGTCCGGCGGTCAGCGACCGCCGGACCGTGCCAACCACCGGGCGAGGACGGCGACTCAGAAGACCGTGACGTCCAACTTCCCGTCCGCGTACTGGCGTCGGATCACCTTCTTGTCGAACTTGCCCACCGACGTCTTGGGCACGGCGGAGACGATCGTCCAGCGCTCCGGAACCTGCCAGCGGGCGACGCGTTCGGTGAGGAAGACGCGCAGCGTGGCGTAGTCGGCCACGGCGCCCTCCTTCAACACCACGGTGGCGAGCGGCCGTTCGCCCCACTTCGCGTCGGGGACCGCGACCACGGCCGCCTCCGCCACGTCGGGGTGGGCCATCAGGTGGTTCTCCAACTCCACCGAGGAGATCCACTCACCGCCCGACTTGATGACGTCCTTCGCGCGGTCGGTCAACGTCAGATAGCCGTCCGGCGAGATCGCCCCGACGTCGCCGGTGCGCAGCCAGCCGTCGTGGAACTTGTCCTCGGGGGCGAGGGGTTCGGCTCCGGCGCCGCCGAAGTAGGCGCCCGCGATCCACGGACCGCGCACCTCCAGTTCGCCCGTGCTCGTGCCGTCCCACGGCATCACCTCGCCGGACGGGCCGATCAACCGCGCCGCCACCGAGGCGGGGAACCGTCCCTGGGTGAACCGGTACGTCCACGCCTCCTCACCGGTGGCTCCGGCCGGGGGGTGGGAGGTCGTGCCCAGCGGCGAGGTCTCGGTCATCCCCCAGGCGTGGCAGACCTCGATGCCGTGCCGCTCCTGGAAGTCCCGCATCAGCGAGGGCGGGCAGGCCGAGCCGCCGATGATCACCTGGCGCACCGAGGAGACGTCCCGTGGCCGTTCGGCGAGTTCGGCGAGCAGCCCCTGCCAGATGGTGGGGACGGCGGCGGCGTGGGTGGGCCGCTCGGCCTCGATCATCTCGGCGATGGCGGCGGGTTGCAGGAACCGGTCGGTCATCAGCATGTTGATGCCCGTCATGAACGCGGCGTGCGGAATGCCCCAGGCGTTGACGTGGAACATCGGGACGATGGGCAAGGTGGTGTCCCGGTCGGTCAGCGAGAACGACTCGGCCATGTTCACCTGCATCGAGTGCAGATAGATGGAACGGTGGCTGTAGACCACGCCCTTGGGTTCGCCGGTGGTGCCCGAGGTGTAGCACATCGCCGCGGCCTGCCGTTCGTCCAGCTCCGGCCACTCGTACCGCTGCGGGCGGTCCGCGATCAGCGACTCGTACTCGTGGACGGTCGCACGGCAGCCGTCCAGCACGGAGGTGTCGCCGGGACCGACGACGACCAGGTGCTCGACGGACTCCAGCCGCGGCAGCAGCGGGGCGAGCAGCGGCAGCAGCGTGCCGTTGACCAGGATGACCCGGTCCGCCGCGTGGTTGACGATCCACGTCAACTGCTCCGGCGGCAACCGCAGGTTGAGCGTGTGCAGCACCGAGCCCATGCACGGGATCGCGAAGTACGCCTCGACGTGCTCCGCGTTGTTCCACATCAGCGTCGCCACCCGGTCGTCGGGGGCGACGCCGAGTTCGTCGCGCAGCGCGTGCGCGAGCTGGGCGGCGCGTGCGCCGATTTCTGCGAAGGTCCGGCGCCGCGGTCCAGCGTCCGCGGTCCAGGTGGTCACCCGCGCTCGACCGTGCACGGTCGAGCCATGGGTCAGAATCCGCGAGACCAGCAGGGGTACGTCCTGCATCGTGCTCAGCACCGGGGAGCCTCCTCGTTGACGCACTACGCGAGAGTAGGTTTCCCGTGATTGTGCTGGCATACCGTGCGGTATGGCTAGGCCGCGACGGGTTCCTTTCGGCCGACCTGGCCCGCCATCGGCGTGCCCCTTCCGCTTCCGATCGGGGCAGCCGGGACGAGCGGCGCCACCGCGGGCCACGCGTTCCCTTCTACGGCGTCCGGTTACCAGGCGAGGAGTTCCGGGTCGGAGCGCAGCTTCACCAGGGCCCGGGAGACCGAGCTCTTGACCGTGCCCACCGAGACGCCGAGCAGCTCGGCGGTCTGCACCTCGGTGAGGTCCTCGTAGTACCGCAGCACGACCATCGCGCGCTGGCGGGCCGGCAGCCGCCCTATGGCGGTCCACAACGCGTCGCGCTGCGCCTGGTGCTCGGCCGGGTCGGGGCCGGGGACGCTGCTCTCCGGCAGCTCCTCGCAGGCGAACTCGTCGACGCGGCGCTTGCGCCACTGCGAGGTGCGCGTGTTGACCAGCGTGCGCCGCACGTAGCCGTCCAGCGCACCGTGGTCGGCGATCCGGTCCCACGCCAGGTAGGTCTTGGCCAGCGCCGTCTGCAGCAGGTCCTCGGCGTCACACGGGTTGGCGGTCAGTGAACGGGCGGTGCGCAGCAGCACCGGTCCCCTGTCCTGGACATAACTGGTGAACTGCTGCTGAGCGCTGGTGCACACAGGCGTGGTCATGCGCTCAACGCTATGAGCGCCGACGGCGTCGGGGATCGGCCGCAGGTCCCGAAGCTGGGTCACCCTGAAGTCGTAGGGGTGAGGGTCTCCCTACCTCCCGAGGGTGGACACGGTCCGGGGTTCCACCCGAAGGGACGCCACGGACCACGGCGCGCGTTGCCTGCCGGTCGCGACAGGATCACATCACGTTGAGTGACGGCCTCCCTCGACGGCGGGCGCGCGCCGTGCGTGGCCCCGCGTCATCCGTCCTTGCGGATGATCGCCACCGGTGCGTCGACCAGATCCCGGTCGATGACGAGGGTCCGGCCGCCGTGTGTCTCGCGCTTGTCACCGGCGTACTGGTGGACGCGGCGGTGCGGGCGCCAGGCGCCGCTGGACAGCTTGGGCTCCTCGTAGACGTCCGGCTCCACGCCCCAGTGCGCGAACCACACCAGGTCCGGCAGGTCGGAGTGGCCGTGCCGGCGGGCCCGCTCCATCTGGGCGATTCCGGCGTTGGCGTTGCTGTAGAAGCCGGGAAGGTATCCGCGGGCGCGCACTTCCCGGCTCCACGCCTGGACGAACTCCAGCACCGGACGCGTGCAGAACCGGTACTTCGTGTCGTACGACTCCATGTCGAAGTAGATGGGGCTGTTGCGGTCCATGCCGAGGCGCTCCGCGTTGTACACCGCGTCATCGGCCTCGTGCGTCGCCTGGCCCTCGATGTCGTCCTCGTCGATCACGTAGGTCCGGTGCCGCTCGTCCGTGGCGCACGGCGACTGCGAGCCGACGTAGACCGGCAGCAGCCGCCAGCCCATGCTGGTCACCTTGCGCACCCAGTGGGAGGTGAGGTTGTCCTGGGCGCAGCTACGGGAGATCCCGCCGATGTAGACGCCGATCGCGCCGTACTTGGAGTCCCGCCAGGCCCGCATGGTGTCCAGCGAGGGCGCGGAGCAGATGTCGAACCCCCAGCCCTGGAAGATCTGGGCGCCGTGGTGGCGGGGGTCGTCGGTGGTGGGCCACACCCGCGACTGCGCGGCGCGCTGGTGCGGGTTGCGCGTGCTGGGCGGGGTCGGGGCCGGTGAGGCGGGGGGCTGCGTGTGCCCCGGGTCGCCGGGGATGTCCACGCCGCCCACGATGCCCACGCCGCCCAGGTCACCGAGGTCGCCCAGGTTGCCCAGGTCCCGAAGGTCGCCCAGGTCCGGCAGTCGCAGGTCACCGGGCCAGCCGGGGCCCGGGAAGGGGTTGCCGGGCTGCCCGGGGCCGGGCAGCGGACCGGGGCCGAGCTGTGCCGGTCCGGACCCCGGGCCGGGGTCACGCGGCCGACGCGACGGTGCGCGGTTGACGCCGCCGGGTCTACGCGACGGTGCCCGGCCGGTGCGGCGTCCCTCGGTGGTGGTGACCCTCTGGTGCGGGCCCGGCCGCCGGGCCGAGCCCTTCGCCGCGACCGGCATGATGCCCGCGACAGCGCAAGCGAGGGACGCCACCATGACAAGCACAAGTCGGATGATCCGGTTGTTATCACGCATGACGGGGAGTCAAAAGGGCGACGGGCACGGTACGCGGGAGGCGCGCCCCGTGGGACGTCGGGTTCAGCCGTCTGCACCCATCGGGTCCCCCGTGAGTGGCGTGAGGCGGCCGTCAGCCGTCGCGGCCCAGCAGCAGCCCCGAGGTCGGCACGCCGGTGCCCGCGGTCACCAGGGCACAGGAGGCGTCCGGGACCTGGTTGACGCTGGTGCCCCGCATCTGCCGCACGGCCTCGGCGATGCCGTTCATGCCGTGCAGATACGCTTCGCCGAGCTGGCCGCCGTGGGTGTTGACCGGCAGCCGCCCGTCGATCTCCAGCCCGCCGTCGGCGGCGAAGCCGGCCGCCTCACCGCGCCCGCAGAAGCCGAACTCCTCCAGTTGCATCAGCACGAACGGCGAGAAGTGGTCGTACAGCACGGCCGTGTCCACATCGCCCGGCCCGAGCCCGGAGGTGCGCCACAACTGGCGGGCCACCACCCCCATCTCCGGCAGCCCGGTGAGGTCGTCGCGGTAGAAGCTGGTCATCTGCTGCTGCGCGCGGCCCGCGCCCTGTGCCGCCGCGGTGATCACGGCAGGGCGTTGCCGCAGGTCACGGGCGCGCTCCAGGGTGGTGACGACGAGTGCCTGGCCACCGTCGGTCTCCTGGCAGCAGTCGAGCAGACGCAGCGGTTCCGCGATCCAGCGCGAGGCGGCGTGGTCGGCGAGGGTGATGGGCCTGCCGTGGAAGTACGCGGCCGGGTTCGTCGCGGCGTGCCGGCGGTCGGCGACCGCGACCGGCCCGAAGGCGTCCGGGCCCAGCGCGTACGTGTACAGGTACCGCTGGGCGGCCATCGCGACCCAGGAGGCGGGCGTCAGCAGGCCGAACGGCAGCACCCAGCCCAGTGCCACGCCCTCGGCGGACGGTTCGCGGTGCTGGACGCCGGAGCCGAAGCGGCGGCCGGAGCGCTCGTTGAACGCCCGGTAGCAGACCACCACCTCGGCCACCCCCGCCGCCACCGCGAGCGCCGCCTGCTGGACGGTGGCGCATGCCGCGCCGCCGCCGTAGTGGACGCGGGAGAAGAAGGTCAGCTCGCCCATGCCGGTCGCCTGGGCGACGGTGATCTCCGGGCTGGTGTCCATGGTGAAGGTGACCAGCCCGTCGACGTCGGCGGGGCGCAGCCCCGCGTCGTCCAGCGCGGCGCGTACCGCCTCGGCGGCGAGCGAGAGTTCGCTGCGGCCGGAGTCCTTGGTGAACGCGGTGGCGCCGATCCCCACGATCGCGGCCCGCCCTCCCAGAGCGTCAGGACCGTGCAGGCTCATGGCCGCCTCCCCGTGGCAGACGGACGGTGACCTGTCCGGTGACGTGCTGACCGAGCGCGTTGGCGCCCGTCACCTCGATGACGGCCGTCTCGCCGTCGGCGTCGGTGCCCATGGACGTGACCCGTCCGCTCAACTCCATCTCGCCGTCCGGGTAGTTGGGGACGCCCAGCCGGATGGCGACCTTGCGCAGTTCGGCGGCCGGCCCCAGGCGCTCGGCGATGTAGCGGCCGACCAGGCCGTTGGTGGTGAGGATGTTCATGAAGATGTCGGGGGAGCCCTTGGCGCGGGCGGCCTCGGCGTCGTGGTGCACGTCCTGGTAGTCGCGGGTGGCGATGGCACCGGCGACGATCAGGGTTCGGGTGATCGGTAGGCGCAGCGGCGCCAGTTCGTCACCGGCACGCATCTAAACCTCCTCCTTCGCCCGAAACACCGGAAGCGTCAACTCCGAGTCGATATCGGCGAATTCGAGCTCCACGGGCATGCCGATACACACCTTGTCGCACGGGACACCGGTCACGTTGGCGACCATCCGCACCCCTTCGGCCAGCTCCACCAGCACGACCGCGTACGGGGGGTCGAAGGCCGGGAACGGCGGATGGTGCATGACGACATACGAGTAGACGGTGCCGGAGCCGCTCGCCCTGACGGTGTCCCACTCCTGCCCGCCGCACCGGTCGCATCCCGGTAGCCAGGGGAAGCGCGGCGTAGCGCATTGCGTGCAGCGCTGGATGAGCAGCTCGCGGCGCGAAACCCCGTCCCAGAAACCGGCGTTGTCACGGTTGACGACCGGGCACGGCCGTTTGGCGGGCGCCTTCCGTTGTACGGGTGCGTACTTGAGGATCCGGAAGCGGTGGGTGCCGACCGGTTCCGCTGCGCAGCGCAGGTCCATCCTGGTGGTGATGAAGTAACCGGTGCCCAGTTTGGTGGCCTTGGGGGGCGAGACCGACTCGATGACGGCGTCGAAGGCGATCCGGTCGCCGGGGCGCAGCGGTCGCAGGTACTCCTGCTCGCAGTCCGTGGCGACGACGGCGGTGAACCCGGCGGCGTCGAGGGCGCCCAGCAGTTCGTCGTACGGCCCGGACCGGTCGCCGTGGCCGGGGAGTCCAGCCATGGTCCACACCTGCAGCATGGTGGCGGGCGCGGAACCGTCAGCGGGTACGGGGTGGCCCAGCGCCTCGCACCAGTGCCTGATCATGGGGGAGTTGACGGGATCCCTTCCCTCGCCCCCGGTGACGGCCGACCGCCCCTCATACGCCTTGATCCGCTCATAGAGCCCCGCATCCGCCATATTCTGACTGTCCGTCAGATTAGCGGGAGGCGTCAAGACGCCGGGAGGTTGTCCACACCCTGTGGACAACCTCCGGGCGTCCACGGCAGCACCAAAAAGGCTGTGCGACGGCATCGATCATGCCGCCGCACAGCCACCTCACCGACCTGCCGCGCGGGACTCCGGCGCCGCTACCCACGGAAGCGCGCCGAGGCCTCGCCCCGCCTTCACCAGCACCTGGAGAAGATCACCCGCACATTCTGCTGCTCGATTCGGGTATCACCGGACCCGTTCACACTCGCGGTGTTGCTCTGGTTCGTGGCGCCCGCGCCCGAGGACACCTGTCCCGTGCTGTTGACGCTCGACTGCGAGTGGTCGTTGGCGAAGGAACCGTTGTCCGCCGAGGCGGTGCCCGCGAACAGAACCGCGGTGAGCGGCAACGCGGCGAAGGCGGCCAGGACACGGGCGGTACGGATCTTGCTCATGTTCAATTCCTCCCAGGAACTGGTGTGGGCGAGCGGCCGGCCAACCGCTTCGCCACCTCTGCGGCGCCGCGAATCCAGACTTGCCCACGGGAACCACCAAGAACCACTCCGGGCACTCCATTTACCTCGCAAGCGTGACGATCTGTCGATAAACATGGCTTCAGGAAGTCGACTTGGCGACGCGGGAGAGTCACGTGCGGAAACGCACCCGTCGGCATCAGGCCAGCCGAGCTGCCACCGCGGCCCCTGGCCGAGGCGGTCCCACCGCCCTTGCCCACGCGGCCGGATCAACGGCCGCCCACTGTCAGGGAGATGGCTGATGCCGTCCCCACGACTGGAATCCCGCCTGTCTGAGCCCGACGGCGGACGCGTACGATCTCGCCGCGCTGACCCGTGAGGCCGCGGCGTCGCCGAAACCGGTCGAGCACTGCGGAGCCCCGCGCGACGAGGAGCGGCCCACAGGGGTCACCCACCCAGGCGGACGCCGCAGGCACGAGGGACGGGGGTACGCCGAAGGGGTGCCCCCGATCCGAGGACACCCCTTCTGACCAGCACCTACGCTGGCCTGCGCGGAGAGTGTGGGATTTGAACCCACGGTGACATCGCTGCCACGACGGTTTTCAAGACCGTTCCCTTAGGCCGCTCGGGCAACTCTCCCCCGCGTCGTCTGGGCGACGCGAGGGACAGCCTAGCCGGTTCGGTGGGATCTTGTCGGTCAGCTGTCGCCCTTGCGTTCGCCCAGGGTGACCGTGGTGGTGTGGGTGGAGCCGCCGCGCTGGTAGGTGATCTGGACCTGGTCGCCGGGGCGGTGCTGCCAGATCGTGCCGATCAGGGTGGGGCCGCTGTCGATCATGGTGTCGTCGAGCTTGGTGATCACATCGCCCGCCTTGAGGCCCGCCTTGTCGCCCGGGCCGCCCGGAGTGACCGCGGAACCGCCGTTGGCGCCGTTGTCGGAGATCTGGGCGCCCTGGCCGTTGTAGTTCATGTTCACGGACAGGCCCATCACCGCGTACACCGGCTGTCCGGTCCTGATCAGGGTGTCGGCCACGTACTTCGCCTCGTTGATCGGGATGGCGAAGCCGAGACCGATGCTGCCCGCCTGCGACGAGCCGCCGAACATGTTCCCGCCGCCGTTGTTGGCCGACTGGATGGCCGAGTTGACGCCGATCACCGCGCCGTTGGCGTTGAGCAGCGGGCCGCCGGAGTTGCCGGGGTTGATGGAGGCGTCGGTCTGCAGGGCGCTCATGTAGGAGGCGGTGGTGCCCTGGCCGTCGCTGGAGGCGACCGGACGGTTCTTGGCACTGACGATGCCGGTGGTGACCGTGCCCGACAGGCCGAAGGGCGCACCGATCGCGATCGTCGCGTCGCCGACCTGGGCCTGGTCGGAGTTGCCGAGCGGCAGCGGGGTCAGCTTGGCGTCGCCCGCGTTCTTGAGCTTGATCACGGCGATGTCGTAGCCCTGGGCGCGGCCGACCACCTCGGCGTCGTACGTCTTGCCGTTGGAGAAGGTGACGGTCAGCTTGCCGCCGCCCGCGGCGGGGGCCACCACATGGTTGTTGGTGAGGATGTGGCCCTGCGTGTCGTAGACGAAGCCGGTGCCGGTGCCGCTCTCCTGGCTGCCGCTGGCGTTGATGGTCACCACGCTGGGCAGTGCCTTGTTCGCTATTCCGGCGATCGAGTTGGGCGGGCGGTTGAGCGCCTTGGGGTCGACGGCGGACGACACCGTGGTCGAGCCGTTGTCGGCGCGGTTGGCCGCCCAGTAGCCGATGCCGCCGCCGACGCCGCCCGCGACCAGCGCGGCCACGATGACCGCGACGACCAGACCGCCGGCGCCACGGCGCTTCGGTTCGGGCGTGGGGCTCAGCGCGTACGAACCGTACGGGTCCTGCGGGCCGTTCGGCGGCTGCTGCCCGAGCGGCGGCCGGCCCAGCGGCGGAGGCGGTGGCGCGGTGGGCTGGCCGGGGACGGAGAAGGCCGACGGCGGTACCGGAGGCGGCGTGCTGGGGTGCGTCGGGGGGACGGGGGGCATCTGCGCGGTGTCGCGGGGCTGCTCCGAGACGCCCGGCTCGCCCTCCAAGGGCCGGCCGCCACCGTCCTGCCCGGAGGCGGGGAGGCCGCCCTCGTTCTCGGTGCTCACAGCTGTATCTCCTCGAAGGTGCGCGATGGGACGCGATGCGGGGCTGACGGGGGCCGCCAGCTGACTGACAGGGGAAAGGGTGCCGTAGCACAGTTTTTCCCATGGGCCGTCGGACCACCGTAAGCAGTCCCCGCCCAGGTGGCCGCCTTCCTTTACAAGCAGCGAAACGGTCATCTATCGCGAAGGGGAAAACTCTGACCAATCGGACTCTGTCACCAGACGATGGCACGATAACCCCGTGACCCATGCGTACCCGGCCGGAGATGCGCCGCCCGGCCCGAAGGCCATCCAAGTCGTCGCCCACCGCGGAGCGTCGGAAGACGCTCCAGAACACACCCTCGCCGCCTACCGCAAGGCCGTCGAGGACGGCGCCGACGCGCTGGAGTGCGACGTTCGGCTCACCGCCGACGGTCACCTGGTCTGTGTACACGACCGACGCGTCAACCGTACGTCCAACGGGCGCGGAGCGGTGTCCGCGCTGGAGCTGTCCGAGCTGGCGGCACTGGACTTCGGATCGTGGAAGGACGCCTACGAGGCCCCCGACTGGGAGAGTTGGACGCCCGACCCGCTGGAGCGCAGCTCGGTACTCACCCTGGAGCGGCTGCTGGAACTCGTGGTCAGCGCCGACCGGCGCATCGAGTTGGCGATCGAGACCAAGCATCCGACGCGCTGGGCGGGGCAGGTGGAGCAGCGGCTGCTGGAACTGCTGGGCCGCTTCAACCTGTTGCGCCCGGTGGACGGCCGCCCGCAGGTACGGGTGATGAGCTTCTCGGCGCGCTCGCTGCGCCGGATCCAGACCGCCGCACCGGAACTGCCCACGGTGTTCCTGATGAGCTACGTGCTGCCGAGGTACCGCGACGGACGGCTGCCCGCCGGAACGCGGATCGCCGGCCCCGGTATCCGCATCCTGCGCGCCAACCCCGGATATGTGGCGCGATTGCATCGGGCCGGACATCGGGTTCACGTCTGGACGGTGGACGATCCGGCGGACGTGGAGCTGTGCGTACGGCTGGGAGTTGACGCCATCATCACCAACCGACCCAGGCGAGTACTGGAACAACTCGGGCGATAAACCGAGAAAGCCGACAAGATTTGGTGATAACTGGATCACTTCGGCACCTGCCCCACACGCGGAGTACACCGGCGCGTTCGGACCGTGTTCGACTGCCAAGAGTGCACCAAGGGACGGTGAATGGCCTGTTTCCGGTCCAGTCCTTTGGGGCATCCAATCCGTGGCGCGGGGTGAAGGAGGTAGCGGGGGTGGCGTTGGTGGCAGCCCGACAGGTAACGGCATCCTCGACCATGGCCCTGCCTCATGGTCCGGCGGGGCTAGGTGCGGCACGTCGGCGACTACGTGAGGAACTGGGCGAGTGCCAGACCCCGGACACGGTGGTCGACGACGCGGTACTGGTCCTGTCGGAGCTGCTGAGCAACGCGTGTCGGCACGGCCGCCCGATCGACGGTGACGGCGACGGAGTGCGCGACTCCGGCATACGCGCGGCCTGGCGGCTCGACGCGGACGGGCTGTTGACCCTGGAGGTGACCGACGGCGGCGGGCCCACCCGCCCCAAGCCGTCCAGCCCCTCGCTGACCGCGCGCGGCGGTCGGGGACTCGGCATCGTCGGTGCCCTGTCGCTCGACTGGGGCGTCAGGGACCGGCCCGGCGAGGTGACGGTGTGGGCGGTGCTGCCGGTGCGCGGTCGGCACGCGCGACGCGACGCCGTGGGCACGCGCATGGCCGTGCCCGCCGCGCTGGGCGACCTCGGCGGCCTCTTCGACGAACTGGCCTGACGGCGGCCCGACTTCCGCCGCGGCTTCTTCCCCGGTGGACACGACCGGCGCGACAACGTCCGCGGCCCGTAGGGCACTAGGCTCGCGTGGGAAACGTACACCGCACGCGGGAGACACCCAGTCATGGCCAAGAAGCGCCCCCTCACCAAGGACCGCAAGCCCTCGGCAGCGCCAGGCGACGGGGAGGTCCCGGTCGTCGGTGCGCGGGAGGCCTGCCCGTGCGGTTCCGGCCGCCGGTACAAGGCCTGCCACGGGCGCGCGGCGGCGCATGCGGTGACCGAGCTGGTGCGGCGGCCGTTCGAAGGTCTGCCCGGCGAGTGCGACTGGGTGGCGCTGCGCGAGCTGGTGCCGGCCGCCACCGCGGAGTTGGCGCTCAAGGGCGGACTGCCGCAGGGCGTACCGTCGGTGACGTTGGCCACCGTGCTGCCGATGGCCTGGCCCGCGTTGCGCCGCGAAGACGGCGCCGTACTGCTCGGCCTGCAGAACGACACCGCGTCCGGTGACATCAGCCGCGATCTGGCCGAAACGCTGCGGCGCGCGCTGGAGACCAAGCCCGGCAACCAGGTGGAGGCGGTGCGCCCGGACCCGTCCGCCCCCCGGTTGCAGGACCTGCTCGACCTGACCGAGCCGTTCAACCCGGTTGTGCACACCGGCTTCGAGTTCTGGCTGGGCGGCCCGGAGGAGGCGGCGAAGGCGACGGGTGAGGTCGCCTCGTCCCTGGAGCGGGCGAACGAGGCGGCGCTACCCACCGTACGGCTGACCGGAGTTGAGGCCGCGTACTGGTGCGAGACCCCGGAGAAGAACCATCTGCGCTGGGTGATGCCGCACCCGGAGGAGAAGTTGCTGGACGCGCTGGCCCGGCTGCACGCGGCGGACGCCTCGTCGTTGGGCGAGGGGACGCGGCTGGTGGGCTCGTTCCGCGCGCACGGCCTGGTCGTGCCGGTGTGGGACCTGCCGGTGTCGATGCGGGCGGAGGACGTCGAGCAGCCCGCCGCGGCGTTCGGCGAGCGGCTCGGTGAGGCGCTGGCCTCGGACGCGCCGCTGACCTCGCAGGAGCGCAGGGCGCGCAGCGGCCTGGCGAATCGGCAGATCACGCTGAGCTGAACGGCAGCTGACCGCCATCGGTTCAAACGTTCACAAGTGCGTGATCGGCACGTGATTCCCGCGTGATCCCCGTCACAACTCCCCATAGGGGCTGGTAAATAGGGGTTTTGATCTCGGCACACGAATTTGCGAACGGGCGATCTCTTGTTACCGTTAATTACAGCCCGGTCGCTGGTGCATCCCCCGTCGCCAGCGACCGGGCCTTTCCATGTCCGGATGCCGCCGACGGGTCAGTCGCACCGATACCGGACCGGACCAGCGCCTATTGATCCGAGTCGCCGCCCTCGTTGCTGCCCGCGTGCAGCAACACCCGGTCCCCGTCCGGCGCCGCGAACTCAGCCACCGCCTGGTACGACGGCGCGTCCTGGCCGGTGGTCACGGTGGGGTCGTGCGGCGTCTCGCACACCCGTGGATCGGCCGCGGCGGCAATCGGGCAGTGCACCACCACGGTTCGCTGGTCGGGTCGCATGAGGGTGAGTACCGCGTTGAGCGGGCCGCCGGTCATATTCCGGTAGTAGGTGCGGCCCCAGGTCTCACGGCCGTCGGTGAGAACACAGATCTGGGCCTCGACCGCGTTCCGCGAAGTGAGTTGCGGACCGCAGTCGGCAGATGCGGAAGATTGCCCTCCGGCATTGGATCGCGTACCGGCGAACGCGCCCCCTCCGGGAATTGACGGAAGGCCCAGCCCTGAGTCGCCCAGCAGACCGGCGGCTTCCGACGGTGATTCCCCCGGCTTGCCGTCGGCGGTTCTCCCGGGCGCGCCACCGGCGGCGCCCCTGGAGACGTTCCGGGACGCGTCGCCGACCAGCCCGGGCGTCTTCGCCGACGCCTTTCCGTGCTCCGCCGGGCCCGCCGTCGCGGCGGCGAGCGGCAGCGCCACGGCGAGGGCTGCGACGCTTGCCAGGGCGATCATGCGCAGATTCGACGCGCGCTCCATGGGGACCACCTGCGGTGCCGGGGACAGCTTGATGGAGCCGAACATATCGGGCGGAACAGGGCTGTTCCGGTGGCCGCGCGGTACAACCCGCTATGGGCGGCCTCTCACACCCGAAAGAGTGAACAGCCGCGGATGTCAGGCCTCAGTACGCGAGACGGCTGCCGTCGGGCGCGGACGATCCCGCCTCGACCAGGGTGTCGACGATGACCGAGATCTCCGGCAGCCACGGCGCCCCGCCCCCCGGCCCCGGCTGCGGCGCCCGCTCCCAGCCCACCCGGCCGGCACCGGTGCGCGAGGGCGGCAGCACCACGTAGCCCCCGCGCCCGTGGTACCGCAACGAGGAGGGCACCCAGTCGTGCTGGTGCAGCAGTTCGCCGAGTTCCTCCATGGAGTACGGGGCGACCAGCAGCGCGGTGCGGGTCGGCGTCGCGACCACGGGGCCGAGCCTCACCCCCATCGCGTCGAGCGTGGCCAGCGCCCTGACACCGGCGCTGGCGGGCAGGCTGACCGCCGACACCGTGCGGCCGGTGGCGAGCAGCACGGGTGCGTCCGGGCGTTTGGTCCACCACCAGCCGACCATCCGTGCATCCGTCGTCGCGGCGAGCAGGTCGGGGTCGTGCGGATGCGCGCCGGGCACGGCGCAGTCCACCCGCGCGCAGGCGCAGGTCAGCGCCGCATCACCGCGGGACGAACCGCGCCGCTCCTCGGCCGCCAGGCCGGTGCCGACACCGGGCACCACCGGCCAGCTCCACCGCTCGGCGTAGGTGAGTGCCGCGCCGCGCGGTGTCGACCGCTCCCGCCTGGACCACTTGGACCACATGAACCCGCGTCGCCTTCCGAGGATCTCGCGCATGTGCGCTCGTTCCTTTCCCGTAAACGCTCCAGGATCTGCCCGTTACCAACCGAACGCGTCTCCCCCATGAGGGCAGCACACCGCGTACGAGGCAGCGCATCACGCCGTCGGCCAAGCGTGAAACATGGCGAGGGGTGGCGCTTACATGGCGTTTCGCTTGCTGTCCTGCAAAAGTTCCGACGCCGGTGCCGCTTGCCGACACCCCTCTGCTCGCAACGCCTCTGTTGTCGCAACCCCTTGTACAGGGGTTCGTCAGCCGTCGTCGTGTAGGACGCGCGGGCCGGGTCGCGGGTTCCTGCCGGATCTGGTCGATCGGGCGGCCCTGCCCCTGTCCCATCACGTACGTACCCGCCGACGCGGATATGACGCACTGTTGGACACGCTGGTGATTGGCACTGATTGGCGCCAGTCGATCGTGAATTGACTTAGCCGACGGCTATTTTAAGTCAACCTCTCACCATGAGCCGCTTCTGTGGCCCCTCAGAGACACCCGCGCGGCCACCTGCGCAATCCTGGACATGCCCTCATCCATGCGTGTACAAGGGAGGTATTGATAGCGGCGCAGCATGACATGGGGGTTTGCAATGCTATTGACAGAAAAGGGCAGTTCAGCCGCCGAGACAAACGTCACGCCCGAATACCAGCAAAGCGGTAGAAATCCGGGCAACCTCCACTGCGACCGGATTCACTGCGGAAGCCCCCGACCATGAGTGCAGCCCGCATCCCGAAAGTGGCCGGAATCGATCCTCTCACTACCGGCGTCACCGAGAATCCCGCCAGCGTGGCCGACTCACCCCCCGCCGAGACCACCGCCGGCACCCCGTCAGAGCCATCCGCCGAAGCCCCGAGTAAACCGTCCGCGGCCAGCGGAGCCTCTTCGCGCACGGCGCCCTCCGCACCGCGTGGCGACCGCACCACGACCCCCGCGGCCGACGGACTCGCCGACGCCTTCCGGTCGATCGACCAGCTCGCCGCCCTCCAGGACCGCATGGCCTCCTGGATCTCCGACCTCACCACGCTGCACGAGCTGACCGAGGAACTGGCCCGTACCGCCACCCTCGACGCCACCCTCAAGGAACTGCTGCGCACCGGCGCCGGTCTGGTCGGCGCCCGCCGCGGCCTGGCGGTCCTCGAACCGGCCGACGGCCTGGGCCCGTACACCTCCATCGGCTACGGGCTGCCGCGCGCCGACCTCGGCACCATGGAGACGGTGCCGCGCGGCGAGGCCGCCTTCGGCCGCCTGCTGGACGGCCCGGTGGTCGGCTACGCCGACGGCCTGGTGGAGGTGCTGCACACCGACCTGGCCCGGGAACCCGAGTTGGACCAGCGCCATCGCGAGGTCGCCCGGCAGCTCGGCTTCGGCGCCAGCTACGGACTGCGGCTGTCGACCACCCGCTGCGGGCGGCTCGGCGCCGTGGTCTGGCTCTACGACGAACCGGCCGAACCCACCGAGCGCCAGCGGCATCTGGCCGCCCTGTACGTGCGGTACGCCGCCGAGCTGGTCGCCCGGCAGATCGAGCACACCAGGGCGCACGACACCCTCGCCGTGGTGCGCGAGGAGTTGCTGCCCAGCAGGCTGCCCCGGGTGCCGGGGGTGCGGATGGCGGTGCGGCACCGGACCGGGCCGCGTGGTGGCGGCGACTGGTACGACGCGCTGCCGCTGCCGGAGGCCGCGCTCGGCCTGGCGGTCGGCTCGGTCACCGGCTCGGGTCCCAGCGCGGTGGCCGCGATGGGGCGGCTGCGGGCGTCGCTGCGGGCGTACGCGGTCATGGAGGGCGAGGACCCGGTCGCGGTGCTGTCCGACCTGGAGCTGCTGCTGCGGGTGACGGAACCGGCCCGGTCGGCGACCGCGCTGTTCACCTACGTGGAGCCGGGGAGCCGCAAGCTGCTGCTCGCCGGGGCCGGGCACTGCCCGCCGCTGGTCGTCGGCGAGCGGCGCGCCGAGTACGTGGAGACCTCGCTGTCCGCACCGCTGGGGATGCTCAGCTGCTGGGAGGCGCCCAGCGTGGAGTTCGAGGTGGAGCGCGGCGAGACACTGCTGCTGTACACCGACGGGCTGCTGCACCGGATGGGCCAGCCCGTGGACCGGGCGTTCGCGCTGCTGCACGCGGCGGCGGCGGACGCGCCCCGGGCCGCCCGGGAGGACCCGGAGCTGCTCGCCGACCACATGCTGCGGGTCTGCCTGCCGGACGAGCGGGAGACGCCGGGCGTCGACGACATCGTGCTGCTGGCCACCCGCTTCGACGACTGAACGTCGACCGAGCGGCACCCGCGGAGAGCCGCTTGACGCGGTCCCGACAGATGTTGTCCACAGGCTGGTGCAAGTGTTGTCCACAGGCCGGTCTGCACGCGCCCGCACGCGCTTACGATGGCATTCGTCCTAGTGCGAGGAGGCATGACGTGGCCGAGGAGCGCGCCCCGGAGAACCCCGAAGGCGATGAGCCGATCAAGCAGCGGAAGAACGGCCTGTACCCGGCCGTCTCCGACGAACTGGCCGAGTTGATGAAGTCCGGCTGGGCCGACACCGAGCTGCGTGACCTGCGGCCGATCGCCCAGGCTCGGTACGCGGCCGAGCGCCGCGCCGCACTTTCCGCGCGCTTCCCCGGCGAGCGGCTGGTGATCCCGGCGGGCAACCTGAAGACCCGCTCCAATGACACCGAGTACTCCTTCCGCGCCTCGTCGGAGTACGTGCACCTGACCGGCGACCAGACCCACGACGCCGTGCTGGTGCTGGAGCCCACCGCGGACGGGCACACCGCGACCGCGTACCTGCTGCCGCGTTCCGACCGGGAGAACGGCGAGTTCTGGCTGGACGGCCAGGGTGAGTTGTGGGTCGGCCGTCGGCACAGCCTGGCCGAGGGCGAGTTGCTGCTGGGGCTGCCCACCCGCGATGTGCGCAGGACCGCCGAGGAGTTGACCGCCGCCGCCCCGGCACCGACGCGCATCGTCCGCGGCTATGACGCCGGTCTTGAGCAGGCGCTCGCCGAGGCGCTGGACGCCGGGCGGGACGAGGAGCTGAAGGAGTTCCTCAGCGAGCTGCGGCTGGTCAAGGACGAGTGGGAGATCGGCGAGCTGCAGCGTGCGGTGGACTCCACCGTGCGCGGCTTCGAGGACGTGGTGAAGGTCCTCGACAGGGCCGAGGCCACCTCGGAGCGGTACATCGAGGGCACCTTCTTCCTGCGCGCCCGGGTCGAGGGCAACGACGTGGGCTACGGCAGCATCTGCGCCGCCGGTCCGCACGCCACCACCCTGCACTGGGTGCGCAACGACGGCGCGGTGCGCTCCGGCGACCTGCTGCTGCTGGACGCCGGGGTGGAGACCACCACCCTCTACACCGCCGACGTCACCCGCACCCTGCCCATCTCCGGCACCTACACCGAGTTGCAGCGCAAGATCTACGACGCGGTGTACGAGGCGCAGGAGGCGGGCATCGCCGCCGTCCGCCCGGGCGCCAAGTACCGCGACTTCCATGACGCCGCGCAGCGCGTGCTGGCCGAGAAGCTGGTCGAGTGGGGCATCGTCGAGGGCCCGGTGGAGCGCGTACTGGAGCTGGGCCTGCAGCGCCGCTGGACGCTGCACGGCACAGGCCACATGCTCGGCCTCGACGTGCACGACTGCGCCCAGGCCCGCACCGAGACCTATGTGGAGGGCACGCTGGAGCCGGGCATGGTGCTCACCGTGGAGCCCGGTTTGTACTTCCAGGCCGATGACACGCTGGTGCCGGAGGAGTACCGCGGCATAGGCGTCCGCATCGAGGACGACATCCTGGTCACCGAGGACGGCAACCGCAATCTGTCGGCGGCGCTGCCGCGGCGGGCGGACGAAGTCGAGGCGTGGATGCGCGAGTTGCGCGGCTGAGGCCGACGGCCTGACGATCGCGGTGCGGGGTGCGCGCCCCGCACCGCGATCCGGGCTCGCCCGCCCTGAGCGGCGCGGGCCGGTCGGCGGGATGGTGGCGGTCGTGGTCAGGATGCCTTGAGCAACGAGTCCTCGCGCCACTTGAGGACCTTGTCGAAGCTGACGACGGCGCCGTGCCCGGGCCTGTTGTGGAAGTGGACGTGGTCCACCAGCGATTCGATCAGGAACAGCCCCCGGCCGTGCTCCGACTGGTGGGATCTGCGGTTCAGCGGGCGCACGGTGCGCCGGATGCGGCCGAGGGGGAAGCCCGGTCCCGAGTCGGTGACCTCGATCCGGCAGCGGTCGCCCTCGATGTGGGCGGTGACCTGGTATCCGCCGCCCGGGCTCGCGCCACCCGCGTGCTCCACGGCGTTCGCGCAGGCCTCGGAGAGCGCCACCGACAGGTCGTAGGAGATGTCCGGATCGACGCCCGCGGTCTCCATCGTGCCGAGCAGGAGCCGACGGGCGAGCGGAACGCTCGCAGCTTCGCGCCGCAAATGGAGTGACCACCAGATGCTCATGCTCCAGCCTCCTGGCCGCGGCTCGATGTACGGATACGTATTGCCGCGAAAGTCGACCGGTAAGCGTGGTGTTGACGTGATGCCGCTCATTCGGCGGACGCATAGAACAGACATAGCGGAGTAATGGGGCACCTTTCGCGCACCGCCCCGAGCCGGGCACCCTGCTGTTCGGGGTGCCCGGGGCGGGTGGGATGATGACGCCCGCCATGACTGCCCCCGTGCGCGCCGGCGCCGATCTGAGACTGCTGAGGGCCGCGGTGTTCGCCGCGGTCTGCGTCACGCTGTCCGCGGCCGGGCACTCCATGGCGTCCGGGGGCGGCATCCCGCTGTGGGCGCTGCTGGCCGGTTGGGCCGCGGTGGTGGCGGTGGCCGCGCCGCTGGCGGGACGGGAGCGTTCGCTGCCCGGCATCGCGGCGGCCATGCTGGGCGGACAGCTGGGACTGCACGCCCTGTTCAGCGCCGGGCAGTGGTGCGCCGAACCGGTGACCGACGGGCGGTCGAGCCGGCTCATGGCGCTCGCCGGGCATCTGCTCTGCAACGACCAGTTGCTGCGGCTGACCCCGGACAGCGCCGAGCGTCTGCTGCGGCAGGCCCATATCGACCCGTCGTCAGCTCCCACGCCCCCTCAGAACATGCCCGGGATGCCGGGAATGGCGGTCGGGCACGGCTGTCTGGCGTACTCGCTGCCGATGATCTTCGGCCATCTGGCCGCCGCGCTGGTCACCGGATGGCTGCTACGCCGCGGTGAGGCCGCGCTGTGGCGGTTGGTCCGGCTGTCCGGCCACGGTGTGCGGCAGGCCGCCGGACTGCTGCCGCTGCGCGTCGCGCTGATCGCGGTACGGACCCTGGCCCTCGTCGCCGGACTGCTCGCCGAGCGGCTGACGGGGGTACGGCGGGGCCGTGCGGCGTACGGCTGCGCGCGTCCGGAGTCGGTGCTCCTTCAGCACTCGGTGATCCGGCGGGGTCCGCCCGCCCTGGCCCTGGCGGCCTGACGCGACCTCTCCCCCCAACACACGGATCGGCGGAACACGCCCGTCGGCTACTGGGGTCGCGGCCGCATGCGCGTCACCCTGAAGATCGCCTTCCGCATCCGTGGAGTTCCAACATCATGACCATGACCACCTCACGCAAGCGCGCCGTCAACCGTCTCGCGGCCGTCGGCGCCGCCACCGGCGCCTCCGTGCTGCTGCTCGCCGCACCGGCCTTCGCGCATGTCACCGTCACCCCGACCACCGCCGCCAAGGGCAGCTACAGCACGGTGGAGTTCAAGGTCCCCAACGAGGAGGACAACGCCAACACGGTCAAGGTCGAGGTCAACTTCCCCACCGACCACCCGCTCGCCTCGGTACAGACCGAGCCGGTTCCGGGTTGGACCGCCTCCGTCACCAAGACCAAACTCGCCAAGCCGATCAGCACCGACGACGGCCAGGTCACCGAGGCCGTCACCAAGATCACCTGGTCGGGCGGCCAGATCAAGCCGGGTGAGTTCCAGCGCTTCCCGGTGGCGCTGGGCCCGCTGCCGACCGACACCGGCACGCTCGCCTTCAAGGCGCTCCAGACCTACGACAACAACCAGGTCGTGCGCTGGATCGACACCTCGACGCCGGGCGGCGCCGAGCCCGCGCACCCCGCGCCGACCATCACCTTGACCGACGCCAAGAGCGGCGACGCCACCCAGACCGCCGCGCAGTCCACCGCGGCGAAGTCGTCCGGCGACAGTGACGACACCGCCCGGGTGCTGGGCGTCGTCGGCATCGTGCTCGGCGCCGCGGGTGTCGGCTACGGCGTGTTCGCCGGTCGCCGCCGCGGTGACGGCTCCGCCGTCTGACCTTCTCTCCGTACGGTCGTCCCGGTCCGTCCAGCGCGGACCGGGGCCCGCACCATCTTTGGGGAATCCCTGAATGCGTACACGTAACCACCGCGGCCGCACGGTCGCGCTCTGCGCGGCTTTCGCGGCGGCCGCCGCGCTCGCCCTGACCGCGTGCGGCAGCTCCACCGACGACAAGCCGGTCGCCTCGGTCTCCGCCTCCGCCAGCAGTGGCAGAGCGCTGCCGCTCACCCCGCCGATGGCCAAGCCGAACCTGGTGCTCACCGACACCCACGGCCAGAAGTTCGACCTCGCCAAGGAGACCGCGGGCAAGCCCGTGCTGCTCTACTTCGGCTACACGCACTGCCCGGACGTCTGCCCGCTGATCATGTCCGACATAGGCAACGCCAAGCGCAAGCTGCCCAAGGCCGAGCAGGACAAGATCCAGGTCATCTTCATCACCACCGACCCCGACCGGGACACCCCGCAGCGCCTTGCCAGCTGGCTGCCCGGCCAGGGCCAGGGCTTCATCGGGCTCACCGGTGACTTCAACACCATCCAGGCTGGCGCCAAGTCGCTCGGCATAACGATCGAGAAGCCGGTCAAGCAGCAGGACGGCAGCTACACCGTCACGCACAGCGCCGAGGTCCTGGCGTTCTCCCCCAAGGACGACAAGGCGCACTACGCGTACACCGACAGCGCGGACTCGGCCACGTACCAGCGTGACATCCCCAAGTTGATCAAGGGTGAGGACCTGTGAGACGACTCGCGGCGACCACGGCCGCTCTCGCGATCGGCGCGGTGGCGCTTACCGGATGCGGATCCTCCGATTCCGGCAACGGAAAGCCCGCGGGCTCCTCCCAACCAGCCAGCGCCAAGCCCGAGTTGAAGGTCAGTGGCGGATACGTGCCGCAGCCCGCGATGGACGACATGGCGGCGGGCTACTTCACGGTGGACAACACCGGCGGCGCCGGCGACCAACTGACCGGTGTCACCAGCGACGTGGCCTCCGACGTCACCATGCACCGCACGGAGTCGGACATGATGCAGGAGGTCAAGTCGTTCACCGTGCCCGCGCACGGAAGGCTCGTGCTGAGCACCGGCGGCAACCACCTGATGCTGATGGGGCTGAGGAAGAAGCCGACGGTGGGCGGGAAGGTGTCGTTCACCCTGCGCTTCGCCAAGTCGGCGCCGATCACGGTGACCGTCCCGGTGGAACCGGCGACCTACCGGCCGAAGGGCTGATCCGCCCATGGCCGCCGAACCGCTGACCACCACAGGGGGAAGGACGACCGCGCGGCGACTGCTGCTGGTGCTCGCCGCGCTGCTGACAGCCCTGCTGGCCGGGGCGGCCCCGGCGTCCGCGCACGCCGCGCTGCTGCGTACCGACCCCGGCGAGGGGTCGGTGGTGCCCTCGGCGCCGTCGCGGGTGCTGCTCACCTTCTCCGAGGGCGTGCTGCTGTCCAGCGACTCGGTACGGGTGCTCGACCCGTCCGGCAAGGAGGTCCAGCAGGGCGCCGCCCAGCACGCCGACGGCGCCACGGACACCGCGACCGTGCCGCTGCGCACCGGCCTGGGCAACGGCACGTACACCGTGGCGTGGAAGGCGGTCTCGGCGGACACCCATCCGGTCGCGGGCGCCTGGACGTTCTCCATCGGCGCGCCGTCGAAGACCTCGGCGGCGTTGCCCCGGCAGGACGTCGGCGGGGGCGCCGCCGGGGTGCTGTACGGGATCGGGCGCTATGTGGCGTACGGCGGGTTCGCGCTGCTGGTCGGTTGCTGCGCGTTCCTCGCGGTGTGCTGGCCGCGCGGCGCCCGGCTGCGGGTGATGCGGCGGCTGGCGGTCGGCGGCTGGGCGGCGATGGCGGTGTCCACGCTGGCGTTGCTGCTGCTGCGTGGCCCCTACGTCAACGGGACCGGCCTTGGCGGGGTCTTCGACCTCGGTGCGGTGCGGTCGGTGGTCGACACCAAGCCGGGAACGGCGCTGCTGTGCCGGTTGCTGCTGCTCGCCGCGGCGGCGGTGTTCCTGTCGGTGCTGTTCGGTGCCGCGTTCACCAGGGGTGCCTGGGCCGGACGGCGGAACCTGGCGGTCGGGCTGGCGGTCGGCGGCACGGCGATCGCGGCAGGGCTGGCGGCGACCTGGTCGCTGGCCGAGCACGCCTCGGTCGGCATCCAGCCGGGCGTGGCGATGCCGCTCGACATGCTGCACCTGCTGTCGATGGCGGTCTGGCTGGGCGGGCTCGCCGCGCTGCTGACCGCGCTGTACCGGACCGCGGGTATCGAACGGGAGGCGGTGCGCCGCTTCTCGCGGATCGCCTTCGGGTGCGTGTGCGTGCTGGCGGCGACCGGCGGCTACCAGGCCTGGCGGCAGGTCGGCTCCTGGCACGCGCTGCTGACGACCTCGTACGGGCAACTGCTGGTCGCCAAGGTCGCGCTGGTCGCGGTGGTGCTCGCCGCCGCGTACGTCTCCCGGCGCTGGACCGGCCGACTGGCCGAGCAGGACGTCCCGCAGGAGGAGCCGGAACCGGTACCGGCCGCGGGGCCCGCCGAGACGACGTCCACGAATCCGGCGCGGGCCGCCCAACTCGCCCGGCAGCGGGCCGCGTTGGCCACCGCACGGGCGCGCAGGCGCCGGGACGCCGATCCGGCGCGCACCGGCCTGCGCCGATCGGTGCTGGCCGAGGCGGCCGTCGCGGTGATCGTGCTGGCGGTCTCCACCGTGCTCAGCGGTACCGAGCCGGGCCGGGCGGTGGAGGAGGCCGCGGCGGCGGGGGCCGCGCCGGGCGCGGTGCCGGTGAGCGGCGGACCGGTGTTCGCCGCCATCCCGTACGACACCGGCGGGGCGAACGGCAAGGGCACCGCCAGCGTGCACATCGACCCGGCCCGCACCGGAAGCAACGAGCTGCACCTGATCCTGACCGACCCGGCGGGCAACCCGGTCGACGTGCCCGAGGTGGACCTCTCGTTCACCTTGAGGTCCCGGGGCATAGGGCCGCTGCCGGTGAAGCTCAGCCACGCCGGTACCGGCGCGTGGACGGCGGAGTCCGTCCAGTTGCCGATGGCCGGGCAGTGGCAACTGTCCCTGACCGTGCGCACCTCCGACATCGACGAGGTCACCGAGACCAAGAATGTGGCGATCGGCTGATGAAGAAAGCTACGGCCAAACCGGCGGCGGAACAAAGTGAACTGACGGAACGTCAGGAGATAACGAGACGGCGGCTGCTGGGGGCCGCGTCGGCCGCCGGTGCGGCGGGCCTGGTGGTCGGCGGCGCGGGCGGCGCGTACGGCTACGCGGCGATGTCCGATGGCGCGCCACTGACGTCGGTGGGCAGTACGGCGGTCCCCTTCCACGGCGACCACCAGGCGGGCATCGTCGACCCGGCGCAGGCCACCGGGCACCTGGTCGCCTTCGACCTGGCACCGGGCGCCGGGCGCAAGGGCGCCGCCGCGCTGCTGCGCCGCTGGTCGGCGGCGGCCGAGGCGATGACGGCGGGACGGGCACCGAACGGCGACAACCAGATCGCGCTGGACGCCGGGCCGTCCTCGCTGACCGTGACCTTCGGCTTCGGTCTCGGATTCTTCGACAAGACCGGGCTGAACGACCGGGTGCCGGAGAACCTGGCGCCGATCCCGCCGTTCTCCTCCGACGCGCTCGACCCCAAGCTGAGCGACGGCGACCTGTGGGTGCAGATCGGCGGTGACGACGGGCTGGTCGCCTTCCACGCGCTGCGCGTGCTGCAGAAGGAGGCGGCCGGCACGGCGACGCTGCGCTGGCAGATGAACGGGTTCAACCGCGCCCCCGGAGCCACCGAGCGGCCCAGGACGCCGCGCAACCTGATGGGCCAGATCGACGGCACCAACAACCCCAAGCCGACCGACAAGGACTTCGCCGCCAGGATCTTCGTCTCCGGCCAGACCGGCGCCGCGAGCTGGCTGAACGGCGGCTCCTACGCGGTGGTGCGGCGCATCCGGATGCTGCTGGACTCCTGGGACCACCTCTCGCTGGACCGCCAGGAGCGGGTGATAGGGCGGCGCAAGTCGGACGGCGCTCCGCTGTCGGGCGGGACCGAGACCACGCCGGTGGACCTCAACAAGATCAACCCGGACGGTTCGCTGGCGATCCCCGGGGACGCCCACATCCGCGTCGCCGCGCCCGCCTCCAACGGGGGCGCGGCCATGCTGCGGCGGGCGTTCTCGTACCACGACGGATACGACCAGGACGGCACGCCCAACGCCGGACTGCTGTTCGTGGCCTGGCAGTCGGACCCGTTCAACGGCTTCATCAAGGTGCAGCAGAAGCTGGACCGCGCGGACGGGCTGTCCCGCTTCATCCGGCACGAGTCCAGCGCGCTGTTCGCGGTGCCGGGCGGCTGCGCACCGGGCGAGTACGTGGGGCAGCGGCTGCTGGAGTCCTAGGTACTGGACGGGCGCCCCCGACGGGCTGCCGTCGCACTAGGGTGGCCCCATGATGTCCTCGTCCTCCGCCAGGTACACGTATCTCGGGCCCGAAGGCACCTTCACCGAGGCCGCGCTCCGTACGCTGCCGGAGGCGGCGACCCGTGAGCTGGTGCCGATGGTCTCGGTGCCCGCCGCGCTGGACGCGGTGCGCAACGGGGAGGCGGGCGGCGCGCTGGTGCCGATCGAGAACTCGGTCGAGGGCGGGGTCACCGCGACGCTGGACGAACTGGCCACCGGCACACCGCTGATGATCTACCGCGAGGTACTGCTGCCGATCGCCTTCGCACTGCTGGTACGGCCGGGCACCACGCTGGCCGACGTCAAGACGGTCACCGGGCATCCGGTGGCCCAGCCGCAGGTCCGCAACTGGCTGAAGGCGAACCTGCCGGAGGCGGTGTGGGAGTCGGCGGCGTCCAACGCGGACGGGGCGCGGCAGGTCCAGGAGGGCCGGTTCGACGGCGCGTTCGCGGGCGCGTTCGCGGCGCGGACGTACGGGCTCGAACCGCTGGTCACCGAGATCCACGACGCACCCAACGCGCAGACCCGGTTCGTCCTGGTCGGGGCCCCCGGGCGGGCGGCGGCGCGGACCGGCGCGGACAAGACGTCGGCGGTGTTCTGGCTGGGCGACGACCACCCCGGGGCGCTGCTCGAACTGCTCCAGGAATTCGCGGTGCGCGGGGTGAACCTGCTGCGCATCGAGTCCCGGCCGACCGGTGGCGGCATCGGGCGCTACTGCTTCTCGGTGGACGCGGAGGGGCACATCACCGACCGGCGGGTCGGCGAGGCGCTGATGGGGTTGAAGCGGATCTGCCCGCAGATCCGCTTCCTCGGCTCGTACCCGCGGGCCGACGAGACGCCGCCGCAGGTGCGGCCGGGCACCACGGACGAGGAGTTCGCGGCGGCGGCCGACTGGCTGACCCGAGCCCTGGACGGCCGGGCGTAGCGCCCGCCTGCCGTTCGGTCGGCGGCGCGACCGCTGCGAGCCGGTTCGGTATCGCCCGCCTCCGCCGTGGTGGCTGCTCGCCGCCGCGGCGGGCGGAGAGCTGCGGCGGACGCGTTATCCACGGAGTTATCCACAGGTGCCGCCCGGGCTGGGGATAAGTCGACAGATCGGCGTTGGGGGCAATGCGGCTTAGTCGACAAATCGGTTCAACAAGAACAACCGGGCGTAAGAGGCAGGCACGCATCATCCGTCAGCTTAATTCCGGCAGGCAACCCTATAGAGGGAGCCGAGCGGAGTGGTTCTCACTCGAAAGTGAGTATGGGGCCGGTTTAAACCCGGAATCATTGCCGCCAGCTCGTACCACAAAACGATCAAGACCGTTCTCCACAGACGCCGCGCACACCCTGTGGATAACGAAAAGCATCCCCACCTGCCTGTGGATAACCAGGGCCCCAACTTCCCTGCTCCGCAGGGGAGATGCCCCCCTGGGAGGGATGCGGTGAATTCGGTTGACGGATAAGTTTCCCACCCTTATCGACTTTCCCCACCCTTTCCTTAAAGCGGGCAAATCGCCACATAACGCACTTAACTTGTCGCGGCCACGGCCGGCGTCCCGGTAGCCTGTAGCCGTGATTGACCTTCGCCTGCTCCGTGAGGACCCCGACCGTGTGCGCGCCTCCCAGCGCGCCCGTGGAGAGGACGTCGGCCTCGTCGACGCACTGCTCTCCGCCGACGAGCGGCGCAGGTCGTCCGGCTCCCGCTTCGACCAGCTGCGCGCCGAGCAGAAGACGCTCGGCAAGCGCATCCCCAAGGCCACCGGCGACGAGAAGGCCGAACTGCTCAAGCAGGCCGCCGAACTGTCCGCCGCCGTCAAGGCCGCCGACGCCGAGCAGGACGAGGCCGCCGAGGAGGCCCAGCGCCTGCTGCTCCAGCTCGGCAACATCGTCCACCCCGACGTCCCGGTCGGCGGCGAGGAGGACTTCGCGGTCCTTGAGACCGTCGGCACCCCGCGCGACTTCGCGGCCGAGGGCTTCGAGCCCAAGGACCACCTGGAGCTGGGCCAGGCGCTCGGCGCCATCGACGTGGAGCGCGCCGCGAAGGTCTCCGGCTCGCGCTTCTACTACCTCACCGGCGTCGGCGCCCTGCTGGAGCTGGCCCTGGTCAACGCGGCCATCGCGCAGGCCACCGAGGCCGGTTTCACCCCGATGCTCACCCCGGCCCTGGTCCGCCCGCAGGCCATGGAGGGCACCGGCTTCCTGGGCCAGGCGGCGGAGAACGTGTACCACCTGGAGAAGGACGACTACTACCTGGTCGGCACCTCCGAAGTACCGCTCGCCGCCTACCACATGGACGAGATCCTCGACGCCGCGCGGCTGCCGCTGCGCTACGCGGGCTTCTCGCCCTGCTTCCGGCGCGAGGCGGGAACATACGGCAAGGACACCCGGGGCATCTTCCGGGTCCACCAGTTCGACAAGGTGGAGATGTTCTGCTTCGTCGCCCCGGAGGAGGCCGAAGCGGAGCACGCCCGGCTGCTGGCCTGGGAGAAACAGTGGCTCAGCTCGCTCGGCCTACCGTTCCAGGTGATCGACGTGGCCACCGGCGACCTCGGCGCCTCGGCGTCCCGCAAGTTCGACTGCGAGGCGTGGATCCCGACCCAGGGCAAGTACCGCGAGCTGACCTCGGCCTCGAACTGCACCGAGTTCCAGGCCCGCCGGCTCTCCGTACGGATGCGCGAGGACCGGGACGGCAAGCAGGTCACCCGGCCGCTTGCCACGCTCAACGGCACGCTGTGCGCGGTGCCCCGCACCATCGTGGCGCTGCTGGAGAACCACCAGCAGGCCGACGGCTCGGTCGTGGTACCCGAGGTGCTGCGGCCGTACCTCGGTGGCCGTGAGGTGCTGGAGCCCGTCGCCAAGTGACGCCGCCATACCGCCTCATCGCCACCGACCTCGACGGCACCCTGCTGCGCGGCGACGGCACCGTCTCCCGGCGCACCCGTGACGCGCTCGCCGCGGCCGCCGCGGCGGGCGCCGCGCACATCGTGGTGACCGGGCGACCCGTGTCCCGTACGAAGCACATACTGGACGCCCTCGGCTACCAGGGCCTCGCGGTCTGCGGGCAGGGTGCGCAGGTCTACCACGCCGGGGAGCACCGGCTGCTGACGTCGGTGACGCTCGACCGGCGGGCGGCGGCGACGGCGCTGGCGAAGATCGAGGCGGAGACCGGCGAGCTGGCCGTCGCCACCGTCCGGGACGGCCTGGACGGCGAGTTCCTGATGGGCGACGGCTACCGGCTGGCGACCGAACTGCCGATCACGCGGCTGAGGGAGCGCGCCGAGCTGTGGGCCGCGCCCATCGGCAAGGTGTTCATCCAGCACCCGCGGCTCGGCGACGACGCGCTCGCCGAGATCGCCCGGGGCGCCGCGGGCCACCTGGTCGGCGTGGTCATGGCGGGCGAGGGCATCGTCGAGCTGCTGCCGCTGGGCCTGAGCAAGGCCACCGGCCTGTCGCTGGCCGCCCGTCGGCTCTCGCTCACCGCGTCGGACACCATCGCCTTCGGTGACATGCCCAACGATGTGCCGATGTTCGGCTGGGCCGCGTACGGCGTCGCGATGGCGAACGCGCACCAGGAGCTGAAGGCGGTCGCCGACGAGGTGACCGCGAGCAACGAAGAGGACGGGATCGCCCTGGTCGTTGAGCGGCTTCTCGGCGACCGCTGAGGCGGGAGTGACGGGGGATTTTCCGGGGACAGGCGCCCGGAGCCCGCATATACGATGTCTACAGCCGCAGACGAATCCTGGGAGCCCGAGCAATGGCCCGACACCTGATCACCAGCGCCCTGCCGTACATCAATGGCATCAAGCACCTGGGCAACATGGTCGGGTCCATGCTCCCCGCCGACGTGTACGCGCGGTACCTGCGGCAGCGCGGCCATGAGGTGCTCTACATCTGTGCCACCGACGAGCACGGCACCCCCGCCGAACTCGCCGCCAAGGAGGCCGGACTGCCGGTGGACACCTTCTGCGCGCAGCAGCACGAAGCGCAGAAGGCGGTCTACGACGGCTTCGAGCTGTCCTTCGACTACTTCGGCCGCAGCTCCTCCGCGGAGAACCGCGACATCACCCAGCACTTCGCGCGCCGGCTGAAGGAGAACGGCTTCATCGAGGAGCGCGCGATCCGCCAGGTGTACTCGCTGGACGACGAGCGCTTCCTGCCCGACCGCTACATCGTCGGCACCTGCCCGCACTGCGGCTACGACAAGGCGCGCGGCGACCAGTGCGAGAACTGCACCCGGGTGCTGGACCCGACCGACCTGATCGACGCCCGTTCGGCGATCAGCGGCAGCAGCCGTCTGGAGGTCCGGGAGACCAAGCACCTGTTCCTGCTCCAGTCCAAGCTGCAGCCCGAGGTCGAGGGCTGGCTGGACTCCAACGGCAGCAAGGAGTGGCCGACGCTGGCCTCCTCCATCGCCCACAAGTGGCTGACCGAGGGCCTCCAGGACCGTGCGATCACCCGCGACCTGGAGTGGGGCGTGCCCGTACCGGCCGATGCCTGGCCGGAGTTGGCGGCCGAGGGCAAGGTCTTCTACGTCTGGTTCGACGCCCCGATCGAGTACATCGGCGCCACCAAGGAGTGGGCGGACGCCGCGCGAGGCACGGAGCAGGGGGACCGGGACTGGAAGTCCTGGTGGTACGAGGCCGACCACACCGTCCGGTACACCGAGTTCATGGCGAAGGACAACGTCCCGTTCCACACGGTGATGTTCCCGGCCACCCAGCTCGGCACCCGTGAGCCGTGGAAGAAGGTCGACTACGTCAAGGCCTTCAACTGGCTGAACTACTACGGCGGCAAGTTCTCCACCAGCCAGCGGCGCGGTGTGTTCACCGACGCGGCGCTTGAGCTGCTGCCGGCCGACTACTGGCGCTACTTCCTGATGGCGAACGCGCCGGAGTCCGACGACACCAGCTTCACCTGGGAGTTGTTCGCCTCCTCGGTCAACAAGGACCTGGCCGACACCCTCGGCAACTTCGTTAACCGCGTGCTGTCCTTCTCCCGCAAGCGGTTCGGCGACACCGTCCCGGCGGGCCGCGAAGCGGGCGAGGCGGAGGCCAAGCTGGGCGAGCAGATCGCGGAGCTGCTGGCCGAGTACGAGGAGCACATGGAAGCCCTGCAGTTCCGCAAGGCCGCGCAGGCGCTGCGCGCGCTGTGGAGTGCGGGCAACTCCTACCTGGAGGAGAAGGCTCCCTGGCTGGAGATCAAGACCGACCAGGACGGCGCGGCGCTCACCCTGCGAACCGCCATGAACCTGATCCACCTGTACTCGGTGGTCTCCGAGCCGTTCATCCCGGCCTCCGCGCGGGCCATGCGCTCGTCGTTCGACCTGTCGGACGACGACGCGCGGTGGGTGACCGCGGACCAGGCCCGTTCGCTGGACGCGGTCCCGGCCGGTACGCCGTTCACCGTTCCCCCGGTCCTCTTCGCCAAGATCACGGAGGAGGACCTGGAGTCCTACCGCGAGCGCTTCGGAGGCTCGGAAGCCGCGTAACGCGTTTCGCTGGGGCGCCTGCCCCAAGTCTTTTCCGCCGCGACGGCGAGCCACCACGAGGGCAGAGCCCGGCGGTGCCGAACGAACCGCAACCCCACTGGTAAGGGCTCGCCGCCTAGGCGGAGAGCAGGCCGCGGCCCAGCCAGTCGTTCTTGTCCCGCACGCCCGGCAGGCAGAAGAAGTAGCCGCCGCCGGTCGGGGAGATGTAGTCGACCAGCGGCTCGTCGATGAGCCGGGTCTGGGTGGCCTCGAACTGCCGCACCACGTCCTGCTGGTAGCAGCAGAAGACCAGGCCCATGTCGAGGTTGCCGACGTTGTCCACGCCGCGGTCGTAGTTGAAGCCCCGGCGCAGGATGCGCGAGTCGTCGGACTTGGCGGTGCGCGGGTTGGCCAGCCGGATGTGCGCGTCCAGCGGGATCGCGTTGCCCTGCGGGTCCTTGGCGTAGTCCGGGACGTCGGTCTCGTTGGCGCCGTCGAGCGGCGCTCCGGTGTCCTTGCGGCGGCCGAACATCTTCTCCTGCTCGGTGAGCGAGACCCGGTCCCAGAACTCGACGAGCATGCGGATGATGCGGATCACCTGGTAGCTGCCGCCAACCGCCCACGAGGGCTCACCACTTGAGCCGGTCACCCAGACCAGGTGGTCCATCTCGCGCGGGGACTTCACGTCCGGGTTGGCGATGCCGTCCTTGAAACCGAGCAGGTTGCGCTGGGCGCCGGTCGGACGCGGTGCGCTCTGGAAGCCGTCGATCTTCCACTTGATCTGCATCGCGCCACGGGTGTGCTTGGCGATGTCGCGCAGCGCGTGCAGCACGCTGTCCTGGCTGCCCGCGCAGATCTGCAGCGACAGGTCGCCGTGGCACTCGGCCGGGTTGAGGTTGTCGTTGGGGAAGGTGCGCATCGGGGTCAGCTTGCGCGGCTTGGCCTTGGCGAGCCCGAAGCGGTCGTCGAACAACGAGGAGCCGACGCCGAGCGTGACGGTGAGCGCGTCGGCCGGAACGACCGGCCCCAGGATGCCGTTGTCGGACGGCGGCGCGCCGACGCCGAGGTCGACCGGAGTGCCACCGGCGGTCAGGAAGCGCGCCCGCTCGGTGATCGTCCTGAACAGGTCGGCGAGTTCCTTGCGGTTCTGCGCGATCACGTTGAACGAGACGAACGTCGCGGCCGTCGGCTGCGGGGTGAGGATGCCCGCCTGGTACTGGCCGTGGAAGTCGACCGCGCCCGCCCGGCTGGTGATCGGCGCGCCCTGCTCCGTGGTGCCGTCGGTCTCGGCCGAGGCCCGGCCCGCGCTCAGCGCGACGCCGCCACCGGCGAGCACGGCACCGGCCGCGCCCGCGCCCAGTGCCGTCTTCATGAACGAACGGCGCCCGTGCCCCGCCGGGCAGCCGCCCTGGGCGGCGGCGGACATGGCTTCGTGATTCACAGGACAGGACATCAGGCAGACTTCCGGATCTCGAGGAGGTCGGGGATCGGGGACAGGTCCTCAAGGAGCTGGCCGGTGGCGCCGTTGAGGGTGGCGCGGGTGGTCGCGTCGAGCTTCTCGACCGGCGTCCAGTTGTCGCCGTCGTGCTGTGCGTCGAGGAGCTTGCGGACCCGTGCGATGTCGGCGTCCACGGTGCCGATCAGCCGCGGCGAGCGCTTGGTGATCAACGGCCGCAGCACGTCGAGGAGTTCCCCCGTACCGGCGAGGTTGGCGTTGGCGGTCGCCAGGTTCGTACCGCTGCCCTCGTCGGTGTCGCTGGTCAGCTCGAACTGGAGGGTGTTCTCCAGGATCTCGTGGGTGCGCAGCGGCAGGTCGGAGACGTCGAAGTCCTGGGTGGGGAAGGCCTTCTGCAACCCCTGGACGTCCTTGACGAGTTGGTCGGCGTTGCCCTGCACGTCAGAGGCGGAGGCGCCGTGCCACAGCTGGTACTCGACCTTGTGGAAGCCCGTGAAACCGGGGTCGTTGACGCCCTGCGGCAGACCGTCGGCCCGCCCGTTGATCTTCTTGTCGAAGTCCTGGAAGGTGCCGTAGGCGGCGCCCAGCGAGGAGTACGTCAGATGGGCGGTGAGCCAGTCGCGCCTGGCGGCGTCCAGGTCGTTGTTCTTCACGTCGTCCTGGAGGGTCTGGGTCTGGGTGACCAGGGTGGCCAGGCCCTTGTTGACATAGGTCTTGTAGGACGCGAGGGCGGGTTGCAGGTCCTGTTCCGAGACCGGGGCCACCGCGGTGACGTTGCCGCCGCCGCTGACCTGGATCGCCGCGGAGGTGGTGACCTTGCCGCCGGTGGGCACGCAGCGCCAGGCGTACGAGCCGCTTCCGACGGTGGCGACCAGGTCGCGGGTGGTGCCGGGGGCGAGGCCCTCGATCTCCCCGTAGACCGCGTTGGTCGACGGGTCGATCAGGTAGACCTCGGAGGTCTTGTTGCCGGTGTTGTGCATCTGGAAGCTCTGGCGGCCCGGCTTGGGCGCCTTGAACCCCTTGCCGCAGTCGGCCTCCGAGACGGCGATGGTCTGCGACTGGTCGGTCTTGGAACCGGACACCGCGATGACGCCTCCGGCGACCACCACGGGGACCGCGACCACGGCGGCGGGGACGACCCACGCGGGGCGCTTGCGGGGCTGCTTCTGCGCGGGGCGCGGTTCGGCCTCGGCCTGCTTGTCCGGTGCGGGCCGCTGCTGCGGCTCGGCCTTCTCCGGCTTGGTGGCCGGACGGGCCGCCTTGAGGCCGCGTACGAACAGCGTCATCACCACGACGAGGTAGCCGGCGTACGCGATCGTCTGCAGCCAGGTCATCTGCGGGGTGAGGTTGAAGACGCCCTGGAGCAGGGTGCCCCACCACGAGCTGGCGTCCACGCTCTGGCTCAGGTGGACGGCGAACGAGGTGGCGCCGGGCAGTACACCGCCCTCCTGCAGGTCGCGCAGTCCGTAGCCGAACACGCCGGCGGCGATGACGATCAGGACGATGCCGGTGCGGGTGAAGAACCTGGTGAGGTTGATCTTCAACACCCTGCGGTACAGGCCCCAGCAGAGTCCGGCCGCCAGCACCAGACCGATCCCGGCGCCGATCATCGGGCCGGTGGACTCGCCCGCGGCCCGAGCGGTGGTCCACAGGAACAGCGCCGTCTCAAGTCCCTCGCGGCCCACCGCGAGGAACGAGGTGACGATCAGCATGCCCGCGCCCATGGAGAGCGCGTTGGTGACCTTCTCGCGGATCTCGCCGGACAGGTTGCGCGCGGAGCGGCGCATCCAGAACACCATCGCGGTGACGAAGGCGACGGCGATGACGCTCAGCGCGCCGCCGAAGGACTCCTGCGCGGTGGCGGAGAGGTTGGCGGCGGTGAAGGTGAGCACCGCGCCGAAGCTCATGGAGAGCGCGACCGCGCCCAGTACACCCGTCCACACCTGCGGCAGCCGGGACTTCTGGTCGGCGCGCACGAGGGTGGCGACGAGGATGGAGACGATCAGACCGGCCTCAAGTCCTTCTCTGAGACCGATCAGAAAGCTGGGAAACGCGTCGTCCCACATGTCGTCGCTTCCTCTCGCGAACCGGCGGCGGCTTAGCTTAGGCGAACCTTAGTAGACAGTTCCAGATGCCGTGGCCATGGCTGCGCGCCCGCATACGCGAAGGCCCCGGAACCATAGAGAGATTCCGGGGCCTTTGTCGTGCTATGTCCTACTTTTCTCCACCCGGCTTGGCCGCGGGCTTGCGGATGCTGAGATGCAACTCACGCAGCCGCGCCTCGTCGACCTCGCTCGGGGCGCCCATCAGCAGGTCCTGAGCGGTCTGGTTGAGCGGGAAGGCGATGGTCTCGCGGATGTTGGGCTCGTCGGCGAGCAGCATCACCATGCGGTCCACACCCGGGGCGATGCCACCGTGCGGCGGAGCGCCGTAGTGGAAGGCGCGCAGCATGCCGCCGAACTCCTTCTCCACGCTCTCCCGCGAGTAGCCCGCGATCTCGAACGCCTTGTACATGACGTCCGGTTCGTGGTTCCGGATCGCGCCCGAGGAAAGCTCGACGCCGTTGCAGACGATGTCGTACTGCCAGGCCAGGATGTCCAGCGGGTCCTTGGTCTGCAGCGCCTCAAGGCCGCCCTGCGGCATCGAGAACGGGTTGTGGCTGAACTCGACCTGGCCGGTGTCCTCGTTCCGCTCGAACATCGGGAAGTCCACGATCCAGCAGAAGCGGAAGACGTCCTCGGTGAAGTGGCCGGCCCGCTTGGCGGCCTCGACACGGACCGCGCCCATGATCTTGGAGACCTCGTCGAACTCGCCCGCGCCGAAGAACACGGCGGTGCCGGGCCTGCCGTCGACGGCCTCGATCAGCGCCTTGGTGTCGTCCTCGGTGAGGAACTTGGCGATCGGGCCGGTGAGTTCGTTGTTCTCGCCGATCCGGATCCACGCCAGGCCCTTGGCGCCCTGCTCGACCGCGAACTCGCCCATCTGGTCGAAGAACTTGCGGGGCTGGCCCGCGGTGTCCGGCACCGCCAGCGCACGGACGTGCTTGCCCGCGAAGGCCTTGAAACCGGAGTCGGCGAACACGCCGGAGACATCGACCAGTTCCAGCTCGGCGCGCAGGTCCGGCTTGTCGGAGCCGTACTTGAGCATCGCCTCGCGGAACGGGATGCGGGGGAACGGAGAGGTGACGTGGCGGCCACCGCCGAACTTCTCGAACAGGTCGGTCATCACCGTCTCGATGACGGAGAAGACGTCCTCCTGCTCCACGAAGCTCATCTCGACGTCGAGCTGGTAGAACTCGCCCGGCGAGCGGTCGGCGCGGCTGTCCTCGTCGCGGAAGCACGGCGCGATCTGGAAGTAGCGGTCGAAGCCCGCGATCATCAGCAGCTGCTTGAACTGCTGCGGGGCCTGCGGCAGCGCGTAGAACTTGCCGGCGTGGACCCGGGACGGGACCAGGAAGTCGCGGGCGCCCTCGGGGGAGGTCGCGGACAGGATCGGGGTCGCCATCTCGGTGAAGCCGAGGTTGGTCATCTCCCTGCGGAGGAAGGCGATGACCTGGGAGCGCAGCATGATGTTGCGGTGCATGCGCTGACGGCGCAGGTCGAGGAAGCGGTTGGTGAGCCGGGCCTCCTCGTTGGCGTTGTCCTCCGGGAAGACCGGGAACGGCAGCGGGTCGGCGGCGCCCAGCACCTCGACCTCGGTGACCTCGACCTCGATCTCACCGGTCGGCAACTCGGGGTTGACGTTCTCCGCGCCACGGGCGAGCACGCGGCCGTCGACCCGGAGCACGGACTCCTTCGTCTGCCGGTCCAGCGCCTCGTACGCGGGGGTGCCCGGGCGGGCTACCAGCTGCACCAGGCCGTAGTGGTCCCGCAGATCGACGAAGAGGATGCCGCCCAGGTCGCGCCGGTTGTGCAGCCAACCGGACAGGCGCACCTCTTTGTCGACGTCAGCGGCGCGCAGCTCGCCGCAAGTGTGGGACCGGTACCGATGCATCGTCCATCCAAGTCTGGGATCCGGGACACCCCGGAAATAACACAGCAGGCCCCCCAAGCGTACCGTGACGCCCCGCGTCAACCCTTGGCATATACATGGCGTCCCCCGGGGTCCTGGCGAGCGGCCCTCAGAGTGGGCGGGGCGCACGCCTGGAGTCGGGGAGCGTACCGTAGGCGGACATATCACTAAAGTAAGGACGATGTACACGCAGCCGCGCCGGGCCGAGGATGTGCTGGCCGCTGTCGGCACCGGTCTGTGGCGTTGGGACAACGGTTCGGGAACCGTCACCCTGGACGACGCGGCCGTCGCACTGCTCGGCCTGCCGCCAGGCGCCCGCACCGTGCACGCCGCCACCGTACGGGCCTGCCAACGTGCTGGTGCACACCGAGGGCGACGCGGTGCTGTCCGCGGAGGTGCTGGGGCGGCCCGGCTCGCGCAGGCTGCGCGTCGAGGTGGCCGACCCCAGCGATGACATGCCGCACCGGCGGGCGCAGGGTGAAATGGCGTCGTCCGGGCGGGGGTTGCTGTTGATGGACCAACTCGCCGACGCCTGGGGGGTTTCACCCCGCGGGCATGGCAAGTCGATCTGGTTCGAACTCTACGAGGCGGACGCGTCCGTCTCCGGCTGAGTCCGCCGGGTGGCCGGGACCGTGCCCAGGCGTCCGGCCTGGAAGTCCTCGAAGGCCTGGGCCAGTTCGGCATGACTGTTCATCACGAACGGGCCGTAGTGGAACATCGGCTCCCGGATCGGCAGGCCGCCCAGCAGCACCACCTCAAGGTTCGGACTGCGCGACTCCTGGCTGGCGTCCGCCCGCAGGGTGAGCGTCTCCCCGTGGCCGAACACCACCGTCTGCCCGGTGCGGAACGGCCGTTCCTCCGCTCCCGCCAGGCCCCGGCCGGCCAGCCCGTAGGCCAGCGCGTTGAAGTCCGGCCGCCAGGGCAGCGTGAGTTGGGCGCCCGGGTTCAGCGAGACGTGCAGCATGGTGATCGGGGTGTGGGTGACACCGGGACCGCGGTGGCCCGCGATCTCACCCGCGATCAGCCGCAGCAGCGCACCGCCGTCCGCGGAGGTCAGCAGCGCGACCCGGCCGCCGTCGATGTCCTGGTACCTGGGCGGCATCATCTTGTGCTCGCGCGGCAGGTTGACCCACAACTGGAGGCCGTGGAACAGCCCACCGCTGACGACGAGTTCCTCCGGCGGCGCCTCGATGTGCAGCAGTCCGCTGCCCGCGGTCATCCACTGGGTGTCGCCGCCGTTGATGACACCGCCACCACCGTTGGAGTCCTGGTGCACGAAGGTGCCGTCGATCAGGTACGTGACGGTCTCGAAGCCGCGGTGCGGATGCCACGGGGTGCCCTTGGCCTCGCCGGGCGCGTACTCCACCTCGCCCATCTGGTCCATCATGATGAACGGGTCGAGGTGCCGGTAGTCGATGCCCGCGAAGGCGCGGCGGACGGGGAAGCCCTCGCCCTCGAACCCGCCGGGGGCGGTGGACACCGCGAGCACCGGACGGTTCACGGCCCCGTCGGGCGCCGCTACGCGCGGCAGGGTCAGCGGGTTTTCAACGGTCACGGCGGGCATGGGACCTCCTCGGTCTCACCGTCCAAGTTAGTTGAACAGTGAACAACCCGCAAGGCGGACCTGTTCCCACCCGGATTCCGTGAGACGTTCACGCGCCGCGACAGCGAGCGACGGCGCCGCGGCGGTGCCGAACCCGCCGCGACCGTGCGCGGACCCCGCGGGAGGCGTCAGCCGTACATCCGCCGCATGGCGAAGTCGACCATCTGCTCCACGGCCTTCGCGTCGAAGACCATCCGGTGGTCACCCTCCATGTCGAGGACGAACCCGTAGCCGGTCGGCAGCAGGTCCAGCACCTCGGCGCCGGTGATCACGAAGTACTTGGAGTCCTTGCCCGCGTAGCGGCGCAGCTCCTTGAGCGAGCTGAACATCGGGATGACCGGCTGCTGGGTGTTGTGCAGCGCGAGGAAACCCGGGTTGTCGCCGCGCGGGCAGTAGACCCGGGCGGTCGCGAAGATGCTCTGGAAGTCCTCCGCCGACATCGAACCGGTGGTGAAGGCGCGCACCGCGTCGGCCAGCGAGGGCGGCGACGGCTCGGGGTAGAGCGGCGGCTGGGGGCCGTAGCCTCCGGCGGGCGGAGCGGCGGCACCCTGGGCAGCGGTCTGGTCGTAGCCGTACACGCGCCCAAGAGTAGCGAGTCACACTTCGGCGGTAGGGGCTTGCTTCTTATTACCGACGGGTAGCATCATCGTGAACTACTAATCAGTAGATGTGCGAGGCATGTCCTCAGGCGTGTCCTCACGAACAGACGGAGCCTTTCGTCATGGGCCACTACAAGTCGAACCTGCGCGACATCGAGTTCAACCTGTTCGAGGTGCTCGGCCGGGACACGGTCTACGGCACCGGTCCGTTCGCCGACATGGACGTGGACACCGCCAAGGACATCCTTGCCGAGATCGCCCGTCTGTCGGAGAACGAGCTCGCCGAGTCCTTCGCGGCCGCCGACCGCAACCCGCCGGTCTTCGACCCGGAGACCAACACCGCGCCGGTCCCGGACAGCTTCAAGAAGAGCTTCTCCGCCTACATGGACGCCGAGTGGTGGCGCCTGGGTATCCCGGAGGCCATCGGCGGCACCACCGCGCCGCGCTCGCTGCTGTGGGGCTTCGCCGAGACCATCCTGGGCTCCAACCCGGCCGTGTGGATGTACGCGTCCGGTCCGGCCTTCGCCGGTGTGCTCTACGAGGAGGGCACCGAGGAGCAGCACAAGATCGCGCAGCGGATGACCGACAAGCTGTGGGGCTCCACCATGGTGCTCACCGAGCCGGACGCCGGTTCGGACGTGGGCGCCGGGCGCACCAAGGCCGTGCAGCAGGAGGACGGCTCCTGGCACATCGAGGGTGTGAAGCGCTTCATCACCTCCGGTGAGCACGACATGGCCGAGAACATCATCCACTTCGTGCTGGCCCGCCCCGAGGGCCACGGTCCGGGCACCAAGGGCCTGTCGCTGTTCATCGTGCCGAAGTACGACTTCGACTGGGAGACCGGCGAACTCGGCGAGCGCAACGGCGTCTACGCCACCAACGTCGAGCACAAGATGGGCCTGAAGGCCTCCAACACCTGCGAGATGACGTTCGGCGCCAACCACCCGGCCAAGGGCTGGCTGCTCGGCGAGAAGCACGACGGCATCCGCCAGATGTTCAAGATCATCGAGTTCGCGCGGATGATGGTCGGCACGAAGGCCATCGCCACCCTGTCCACCGGCTACCTCAACGCCCTTGAGTACGCCAAGGAGCGCGTCCAGGGCGCCGACCTGGCGCAGTTCATGGACAAGACCGCGCCGCGCGTCACCATCACCCACCACCCCGACGTGCGCCGCTCGCTGATGACGCAGAAGGCGTACGCCGAGGGCATGCGCGCCCTGGTGCTCTACACCGCCAGCGTGCAGGACGAGATCCTGGTCAAGGAGGCCGCGGGCGAGGACGCCTCCGCCTCGCACCGGCTGAACGACCTGCTGCTGCCGATCGTCAAGGGCTACGGCTCGGAGAAGTCCTACGAGCAGCTGGCGCAGTCGCTGCAGACCCTGGGCGGCTCCGGCTACCTCCAGGAGTACCCGATCGAGCAGTACATCCGGGACTCCAAGATCGACACCCTCTACGAGGGCACCACCGCCATCCAGGGCCAGGACTTCTTCTTCCGGAAGATCGTCCGCGACCAGGGCCAGGCGCTCACCACCGTGTCCGAGGAGATCAAGCGGTTCCTCGGCGCCGAGACCGGCGGTGCCGAGCTGTCCGCCGCCCGTGCGGCGCTGGCCAAGGCCGCGGTGGACCTGGAGGCGATCGTCGGCCAGATGCTGACCGACCTCGCGGGCACCGAGCAGGACGTCAAGTCGATCTACAAGGTCGGCCTGAACACCACCCGCCTGCTGATGGCCTCCGGCGACGTCATCGTCGGCTACCTGCTGCTCAAGGGCGCGGCCGTCGCCGTCGAGAAGCTGGCCACCGCCAACGAGAAGGACAAGGCCTTCTACCTCGGCAAGGTCGCCGCGGCGAAGTTCTTCGCGGAGAACGTGCTGCCGGGCGTGGGCATGCAGCGCCAGCTCGCCGAGTCGGTCACCAACGAGCTGATGGAGCTGCCGGAAGAGGCCTTCTGAGCTGCTCGGTCAAGTGATCCGGCGGCCCGCCACCAGCACGGTGGCGGGCCGCCGCCCGCTTCTATGCTGGTGCGCATGACCCCTCATTTTGACCGCGCCCACACCGACGACCTGATCGCGTTCATCGCCGCGAGCCCGTCCCCGTACCACGCGGTGGCCAGCGCGGCCGAGCGGCTGGAGAAGGCCGGGTTCCGGCGGGTCGAGGAGACGGAGGCGTGGGACGGCTCGTCCGGGGGCAAGTACGTGCTGCGCGGCGGCGCCATCGTCGCCTGGTACGTGCCGGAGGGAGCGGGGCCGCAGACCCCGTTCCGGATCGTCGGCGCGCACACCGACTCGCCCAACCTGCGGGTCAAGCCGCGCCCGGACAGCGGGGCGTACGGCTGGCGGCAGGTCGCCGTGGAGATCTACGGCGGCCCCCTGCTCAACTCCTGGCTCGACCGCGACCTCGGGCTCGCGGGCCGCCTGGCCCTGCGGGACGGCACGACCCGGCTGGTGAACGTGGACCGTCCGCTGCTGCGGGTGCCGCAACTGGCCATCCACCTGGACCGGCAGGTCAACGAGGGCATGACGCTGGACCGGCAGCGGCACATGCAGCCGATCTGGGGTCTGGGCGGCGCGGACGAGGGCGCACTGATCGGATTCCTGGCCCAGGAGGCCGGAGTCGACGCCTCCGACGTCGTCGGCTGGGACCTGATGACGCACGACGTACAGCCGCCCAGCTACCTCGGGCGGGACCGCGAACTGCTGGCCGCGCCGCGGATGGACAACCTGCTGTCAGTGCACGCGGCCACCGCGGCGCTGACCGCCGTGGCGGGCGAAACGCTGCCGTACATCCCGGTGTTGGCCGCCTTCGACCACGAGGAGAACGGCAGCCAGGCCGACACCGGCGCCCAGGGCCCGCTGCTCGGCACGGTGTTGGAGCGCTCGGTCTTCGCCCGCGGCGGCTCCTACGAGGACCGGGCACGCGCCTTCGCCGGAACCGTCTGCCTGTCCTCCGACACCGGCCACGCCGTGCACCCCAACTACCCGGAGCGGCACGACCCCGGCCACCTGCCGCTGCCCAACGGCGGCCCGATCCTGAAGGTCAACGTCAACCAGCGGTACGCCACCGACGGCACCGGCCGCGGCATCTTCGTCGCCGCCTGCGAGCGCGCGGGCGTGCCGTGGCAGTCCTTCGTCTCCAACAACGCGATGCCGTGCGGCACCACCATCGGCCCGATCACCGCGGCCCGGCACGGCATCACCACGGTCGACATCGGCGTGGCGATCCTGTCCATGCACTCGGCCCGCGAACTGTGCGGCGCCCGGGACCCCTACCTGCTCGCCTCCACCCTGAAGGCGTTCCTGGAGGGCTAGCCCTTTACCGCCCGGGCGGTCGCCGAGACAGTCGGCGACCGCCTCACGGCGGTGCGGACGGTCGCGAAGCGAACTCCGCCTCCAGCGCGGCCAGCCGACGCCGCAGCTCCTCGGTCTCGCTCACGGGAGTAGCTCGACCGAATTACCTTGCACGCAGCGGAATCCGATGATCACGCATCGTTCTCGTCCATCCCGGCCAGTACCAGCGGCAGCCTGGTCGCGCCGTCCTGCGTGAGCCTGACCGGAACCCCCCAGTCCTGTTGATGGACATGGCAGGCTGGGTACTCGTTGCCGGGATCGTCGTCGCAGGAGGCGGCCATGGCGGAGACGTGCAGCACGCCCTCGCCGACGCCCGGGTCGAGGGTGAGGTCGCGGTACAGGTCGGTGCCCTGACCCGCACCGGAGGCGATCAACTCCGACGGGGTGGAGCCGACCAGCAGCCGGGTGGCGGGACCGTACCGCTCGTCGAGCTTCTGGCCGGTGGGCGCGGTGAAGACGACGTCCAACCGGAGCCGCCCGGGCGCCACTTCGGTCGCGGGCCGCTGGGTACGGTGCGCGGCGGCGGCCACCCGTACCGCCTCCTCGGGCAGCCGCAGCCGGGTCAACCGGTGCCGGGCCGACTCGACCACGACCACGTCGCCGTCCACCACGACCGCGTCCGACGGCTCGCGCAGGTCCGTCGCGAGCGTGCTGACCTCGTCGCTCACCGGGTCATAGCGGCGCAGCGCGTGGTTGTACGTGTCGCTGACCGCCACCGAACCGTCCGGCAGCGCGGTGACGCCCAACGGGTGCTGGAGCAGGGCCTGTTCGGCGGCGCCGTCGCGGTGGCCGAAGTCGAACAGGCCGGTGCCGACCGCGGTCCCGACCGTGTAGCCGTCCCCGTCGCCCTTGGCCACGTACCGCAGCGCAGAGGTCTCGGAGTCGGCGACCCAGAGCCGGTCCTGCGTCGCCGCCAGCCCGGACGGCTGCGCGAACCACGCCTCGTCGGCCGGGCCGTCGACCAGCCCCTCGTTGGTGGTACCGGCGGCGACGGACACGGTCCCGGTGGCCGGGTCGTACGCCCACAGCTGGTGCACGCCCGCCATCGCGATCCACACCCGGCCGTCGAACCACGCCACGTCCCACGGCGAGGACAGGTCGACCTCGCGCGCCGGGCCGCTGGTCGGCGACCCCTGCCACCACTGCCGGCCGGTACCGGCCAGGGTGCGCACCGCGCCGCTGGTCAGATCGACCTCGCGCAGCGCGTGGTTGACGGTGTCGGCGACCACGACCGCGGTACCGCCCGGCAGCAGCGCGAGGCCCTGCGGTTCGCTGAACCGGGCCTGCTCGGCCGGGCCGTCGGCGAACCCGCGCTCACCGGACCCGATCCGCCGCACCACGGTCTCGCCGTCGGCCGCCAGCTCGACCAGTGCGTGCCGGGTCGAGTCGGAGACCAGGAGGTTGCCGTTCGGCAGCGAGAGCGCCTTGCCGGGGAAGCGCAGCACGGTCGGCTCCGGCTCCGGAGGGACGTACGGGCCGTCACCGCGGCGCAGTGTGCCCTTGGCGGCGTGCTCCGCCTCCAGTTCCTCGACCAGCTTCTCGATGGCGTGTGCATGCCCCTCACCGGCGTGCTGGGCGACCACGTACCCCTCGGGGTCGATCACCACCAGCGTCGGCCAGGCCCGTACCGCGAACTGCTTCCAGGTGGCCAGCTCGGGGTCGTCCAGCACCGGGTGGTGCACCCCGTACCGCTCGACCGCGTCGACCACCGCGGCGTGCTCCGCCTCGTGCACGAACTTCGGCGAGTGCACCCCGACGATCACCACCGTGTCGCGGTGCCGCTCCTCCAGCTCGCGCAGCTCGTCCAGGACGTGCAGGCAGTTGATGCAGCAGAACGTCCAGAAGTCCAGGATGACGATGGATCCGCGCAGGTCGGCGAGGGACAGCTGCTTCCCGCCGGTGTTCAGCCAGCCACCCTTGCCGATCAGCTCGGGGGCACGGACACGGGCACGGCGCGGTGCGGGCGAGGCGTCGGTCATGGGATCAAGGGTGCCATCCGGCTCGCGAGCTTCCAGCCCGGCCCGGCTGTGAGCACCACCACGGGGAGGCCCCACCCGGCGCCACGGGGGCACAGCGCACGGACGGGGGGCCGTTCAGCGGTTTCGCGAGCATCCCGCGCGGCGGGGCGCTCCTCCGTGCGGAACCTACCGGCCGTCTCGGCGGGCACAGGCGCGGTGTGGCCGAGGAGGCGTTCATGCCGCCAAAGGTGCCGTCCTCCGGTAACCGCCCGGGACGGAGACCCGGCGGTGCCCGGCGCTCACTGGCCGGCCGCCGCCAACACCCGTTCCGCCATGGCGCGTTCGCCCAGTGCGTTGGGGTGGAAGGGGACGGTCGGACTGGTGGGGATCAGGCCCTCGGTCCAGCGCAGGCCGCCAGGACGGCAGATGTCGTGCTGGGCGCTGACCGGGTGGTTGTCGACGAAGACGGCGCCGTTCGCCCGGGCGGTGCGGCGGAGCATCGCGTTCATCTTCTTCTCGAAGGCGTCCAGGTACGCCAGGTCACCGTTGCCGAACAGCTCACGCGGGCGGCAGCCGTGGTGGTCCAGCGGGGTCAGCCGCAGATAGCCGACGAGCAGCACGCGGGCGTGCGGGGCCAGCCGGTGGACGGTGCGCAGCGCGCCCGCGATCTTCGGTTTCGTGGCGGCGACGCGCTCGTCGAGTTCGTCGGTCCCGGTACGGGTGTACGCGGCGCGGCAGTAGGCGCCGTCGGGGTGGAACAGCCCGAGTGCCGTGCATTTCATGATGATTCCGGCGAAGCCGACGTCGTTGGCACCGATGGTGAGAGTGACCAGGGTGGTCCGGCTGGACAGCGCGCGGAACTGGCCGCCGAGGTCGGCGGTGGTGGCGCCGCTGCACGTGACGTCGGCGAAGCCGGCCGTGCGCAGGCGGGCGGCGACCAGGGCGGGGTAGTTGTGGTCGGATCGCGCACAGCGGGCGTCGACCTGGTTGGGGACCCCGGGCGCGGCCGCGGCGGAGTCACCGAGGGCCACGTACCGCACGGCGTGCGGCGCGGTCCTCGCGCCGCACAACGCGAGGACGGCCACTACGACGGCGGTCAGGGCTCTGGCGCGGTACATGGCGACTCCCCGGCTGGCGTGCACTACCGGATGCGATGATCCGATCACCTGACGTACGGGTGCGTCAGGCACGCCCACAGGGACGGTCACCGGGACCCGATTGCCGTAGCGTCGGCGAGCAGACCCGGGGGCTGTACGCGGGGGACATCCGCGGCGCCGGAGCGCTACGGCTTGGGCAAGCCCAGGACCCGGTCGCGCAGGGCGGGGAACTCCGCCCGCGTCTTCTCGACCCGGGACGGGTCGAGGTCGACGGTGAGGACCTCCTCGCCGGTGCCCGCTTCGGCGAGGACCTCGCCCCACGGGTCGACCACCACGCTGCGCCCGGCCTGCTGGACCCCCGCGTGCGTGCCCGCCGTCCCGCAGGCCAGTACGTACGCCTGGGACTCCACCGCGCGGGCGCGCGCCAGCAGTGACCAGTGCGCGCCGCGGCGCTCGGGCCACCCCGCGCAGATCACCAGCAACTGCGCCCCCGCGTCCACCAGCAGCCGGAACTGCTCGGGGAACCGCAGGTCGTAGCAGGTGGCCAGGCCGATGGTGGTCTGCGGCCCGGACAGCCGCGCGGTGACGATCTCGTCGCCCGCGGCCATCATCGCCGCCTCGCCCTGGTCGAAACCGAACCGGTGGATCTTCCGGTAGAAACGGTGCAGTTGACCGTCCGGCGCGAAGAGCAGCGAGGTGTTGTAAAGGGGCCCGTCAGCGGCGCTCCGCTCGACGATCGACCCGGCGTGCAACCAGACGCGCGCCGCCCGCGCCGCCGCGCCCAACTCCCGCGCGGTCGGACCGTCCAACGGCTCTGCGTACGTCGCGAAGTCCTGGTACGCGAACGCGCCCACCGGCCACAGCTCGGGCAGAACCACCAGGTCAGCGCCCGCCTGTTCACGTACGAGAGCGGCCACCCTGGAGCGCCGGTCCGCGACCTGCTCGTCGGGCCGTACATCGATCTGCAGGAGCGAAGCGCGCACCGTACCACCGCCCAAGAGTTCGCCGCGTCAACGCGGGCCTACCATCGTCACACGAAAGCACTGCCATGGTGCCAGCGCACAGCGTAATTTGGGCGCACGTCACCATTAAGCACGCCAGCGCGAAACCATCCAGTACAGAACAAGCCACGACCGCACCGATCCGCTCGAGGGGCACCGTGACCGTCCACAGCAAGCTCCAGCCCTCCATCGACGCCTGGACCCACTCAATAGAGGCGATATCGGAGTTGGTCTCGCCGCTCGCCGAGGGAGAGTGGAACCGGCCCACAGAGTGCCCAGGCTGGTCGGTGAGGGACATCGTCTCGCATGTGATCGGGCTTGAGTGCGAGGCGATGGGCGACCCGCGTCCCATCCACTCGCTGCCGCGCGACCTCTTCCACGTCACCGACGAGTTCAGCCGGTACATGGAGGTGCAGGTGGACGTACGGCGCTGCCACACCGGACCGGAGATGACCGCGGAGCTGGAGTACACGATCATCCGCCGGTCCCGGCAGCTGCGGAACGAGAACCGCGACCCGGAGACCACGGTGCGCGGCCCGATGGGCGCGGAGCGCACGCTGGAACTGTCCCTGCGCATGCGGGCATTCGATGTGTGGGTGCACGAGCAGGACATCCGCCGGGCGCTCGGCAGGCCCGGCAACCTGGACTCGCCGGGCGCCGCGCTCACCCGGGACTTCCTGCTGCCGCAGCTGCCGAAGGTGGTCGCCAAGACGGCCGCCGCGCCCGCCGGTTCGACGGTGGTGTTCGACGTGCACGGCCCGGTCGAGTTCATGCGCACGGTACGGGTGGACGCCGAGGGCACCGGCACCATCGACGGCAGTGTGTCGCTGGGGCCGACGGTGACGCTGGCGATGGACTGGGAGACGTTCGTGCGGCTGACCTGCGGGCGGGTGCGGCCGGAGGGGGTCGCGGACCGGGTCAAGGTCGAGGGCGACCAGGAGCTGGCGGACGCGGTGCTGGCCGCCCTCGCCGTGACGCCCTGAGCCGTGACGACTTGAGCCGTCGTGCCGGGGTCAGGCGGTGGCCTCGGCGGTGTGCACCGCCTCCACCCGGCTCACGGTGATCGTCTCGCGCTCGCGCCGCGCCGCCTGCCCGCGCAGCCGCAGGATCTGGCTGACACCGAGCGCCTGCACGACGAAGACGCTGCTGAGCGCGACGGTGAAGTTGTCACCGGTCGCGTCCAGCAGTACGCCGACCGCCAGCAGCACGATCATCGAGGCGGTGAAGCCACCCATGTTGACGACGCCGGAGGCGGTGCCGAACCGCTCCGGCGGGTTGGCCGGACGGGCGAAGTCGAAGCCGATCATCGAGGCCGGGCCGCTGGCGCCGAGCACCGCGCACAACGTGATCAGCAACCACAGCGGCGCGTGCGGCGTGGGCCAGGCCAGTACCGCGGCCCAACTGGCCGCGGTCACCGCCACCGTGCCCAGCGCGAGCGGCATCCGCGCGCCGTGGTGGCGGGCGATGATCTGGCCGAAGACCATGCCGAACACCATGTTCGACAGCACGACCAGGGTCAGCAGTGAGCCGGCGGCGCCTCGGGACAGCCCCTGGCCCTCGACCAGGAACGGCATGCCCCACAGCAGCAGGAAGACCATCGCGGAGAACTGGGTGGTGAAGTGCACCCACAGGCCCAGCCTGGTGCCGGGTTCCCGCCAGGCGTCGGTGAGTTGACGCCGTACCGCACCGCGCGGGCGCGGACCGCTGGGTAGGGGTTCATACCCCTCGGGGTGGTCCTTCATGAACAGCACGATCAGTACCAGGACGAGGGCGCCGCCGAGCGCCGTACCCACGAAGGTCGGGGTCCAGCCCGCGGAGTGCAGCAGCCGGGCCAGCAGGATGGTGCTGACCAGGTTGCCCGCCATGCCGAAGAGGGCGGCGCCCTGGGCTATCAGCGGTCCGCGCCGGGCGGGGAACCAGCGGGAGCCCAGCCGCAGCACGCTGATGAACGTCATCGCGTCCCCGCAGCCGAGCACCGCGCGGGAGCCCAGCGCCATCGCGTACGAGTGGCTGAGCGCGAAGCCGAGTTGGCCCGCGGTGAGCAGGACGACCCCGACGGTCAGCACCTTCTTGGTCCCGAACCGGTCCACCAGCATGCCGACGGGTATCTGCATCCCGGCGTAGACCAGCACCTGGAGTATGGAGAACGTGGACAGCTCAGAGGCGCTGATGTGGAACCTGGCCGCCGCGTCGATCCCGGCCACGCCGAGGCTGGAGCGGTGTACGACGGCGATGAAGTAGACGAGGACGCCAAGGCCCCAGACCGCGCAGGCGCGCGGCCCGCCGGGTGGATCGCCGGGCAGCCGCAGCCGGCTTCGGCCCGTGTCGAGCGCACTCATGCTTCCCCCCTGACGATGGCCTTGACCCGGCTGACGTGCTGCCGCACCACGGCGGCGGCCCGTTCGCCGTCGCCCGCGCGCAACGCGGCGAGTATTTCCGCGTGTTCCTCGATGTTCTTGGCGATCCGGTCCGGTTCGGCGTGCATCACGGCCACACCCATCCGCAACTGGCGGTCGCGCAACTGGTCGTAGAGCTGGGAGAGGATCTCGTTGCCCGCCGCCCGGACGATCGTGGCGTGGAAGCAGCGGTCGGTGGCCGCGGCGGCGGCCAGGTCACCGGTCTTCCGGTGCTCCTCGTGCTCGTCCAGCAACTCCTCAAGCCGGTTCAGGAGTTGAAGGGGGGCGGGCACGACCTTGCGCACCGCGTGCTCCTCGACCAGCAGCCGGGTCTCCACCACATCGGCGATCTCCTGGGCGGAGACCGGCAGCACCAGCGCGCCCTTCTTCGGGTAGAGCTTGATCAGCCCCTCCGCCTCAAGCCGCAGCAGCCCCTCGCGCACCGGAGTGCGCGACACCCCTACCGCCTCGGCGAGATCGCCCTCGGTGAGGAGCGTGCCGCCTTCGTAGGAGCGGTCGAGCACGGCGCGTTTGACGTGTGCGTAGACCCGCTCGGCGGCGGGCGGCTGCTTGGTGGAAGTGGCGGCATTCATGATGCGCACAGCATAGATACAACAGGTATGCACGAGAAACGTGTGTCCGGGATACGGACCGGTCATAAAGCGAACGCGCGGGATCCGAACGCGTCGTGTGCGTTCGGATCCCGCGCGGAAACGGCCGCTACGCCCAGGTGATCAGGCGCTTCGGGTACTCCAGGATGGCCGCGGTGTCGCCGAGCACCTTGGAGCCGAGTTCGCCGTCGACCAGGCGGTGGTCGAAGGAGAGCGCCAGGGTGGTGACCTGGCGGGGCTTGACCTTGCCCTTGTGGACCCAGGGCTGGTCCTTGACCGCGCCGAAGGCGAGGATCGCGGACTCACCGGGGTTCAGGATGGGCGTGCCGGTGTCGACGCCGAAGACGCCGACGTTGGTGATGGTGACCGTACCGCCCTGCATGTCGGCGGGGGCGGTCTTGCCCTCGCGGGCGGTGGCCACCAACTCGCCCAGAGCGCGGGCGAGTTCGGGGAGCGTCTTGGCGTGGGCGTCCTTGATGTTGGGGACGATCAGGCCGCGCGGAGTGGCCGCGGCGATGCCGAGGTTCACATACCCCTTGTGCACGATCTCCTGGTTCGCCTCGTCCCAGGAGGCGTTGATCTCCGGGTTGCGCTTGATGGCGACCAGCAGCGCCTTCGCCACCAGCAGCAGCGGGCTGACCTTGAGCCCGGCGAACGCCGGATCGGTCTTCAGCTCCTGCACCAGCCGCATGGTGCGGGTGATGTCGAAGGTGACGAACTCGGTGACGTGCGGCGCCGTGAAGGCACTGGCCACCATCGCCTGTGCGGTCGCCTTGCGAACTCCCTTGATCGGCACGCGAGTTTCACGTGTTTCACGTGAAACGGCGGCCGGTGCGGTGGGAGCGACGGGCGCCACCTGCTCGACGGGTGCCGCCGCGGGGGCGGCCGCCGCCTGGACGTCGTCGCGGGTGATGGTCCCGTCCGGGCCGGTGGGAACCACCGTGGCCAGATCGACGCCGAGGTCCTTGGCCAGCTTGCGCACCGGCGGCTTGGCCAGCGGCCGTGGCGTCTCGTCCGTCAGCGGCGGCTCCGGAACGGCGGCCCCGTGCCCGTTGAGCACCGGCTGCTGGGGCGCCGCCGCGGGGGCGGCCGGGGTGGCGGACGCCTTGCGGGGGCGGCGCTTGGTCGAGGACTCGGCGACCCCGTAACCCACCAGTACCGCCTGCCGCTTCGGCGGCTCCGGGGCGGCGGGCGCCTCCGGCTCGGCCGCCGCGGAGGCGGGCTCCGCCGACTCGGCGGGGGCGCCGGGGTTGGTGTCGACGGTGATGATGGACGTACCCACGTCCACCGTCGCACCCTCGTCGAAGCGGATCGCGGAGACCACCCCGTCGAAGGGGATGGGGAGTTCGACGGCCGCCTTGGCCGTCTCCACCTCACAGACGACCTGCCCGTCGGAGACGGTGTCCCCAACGGCCACGTACCACTTGAGGATTTCGGCCTCGGTGAGTCCCTCGCCCACGTCGGGCATCTTGAACTCGCGGAAGCGCTGCGCGGTCTCGGTCACGGTCACTGCTCTCCTCGGCTCTCAGAAGGCCAGTGCGCGGTCGACGGAGTCGAGCACCCGGTCCAGGTTCGGCAGGTAGTCCTCTTCCAGCCTGGCCGGCGGGTACGGGGCGTGGAAACCGCCCACCCGCAGCACCGGCGCTTCGAGGTGGTAGAAGCAGCGCTCGGTGATCCGGGCCGCGATCTCGGCGCCCGTGCCCAGGAAGACCGGTGCCTCGTGCACCACCACCAGTCGCCGGGTCTTCTCCACCGAGGCCTGAAGGGTGTCGAAGTCGATGGGCGACATCGACCGAAGGTCCACCACCTCCAGGCTGCGGCCCTCCTCCTCGGCCACAGCGGCGGCCTCAAGGCAGGTCTTCACCATCGGACCGTAGGCGGCCAGCGTCAGATCGGTGCCCTCGCGGACGACCCGCGCCCGGTGCAGCGGCGCGGGCACCGCGGCGGTGTCGACCTCGCCCTTGTCCCAGTAGCGGCGCTTGGGCTCGAAGAAGATGACCGGGTCGTCGCACTCGATGGCCTGCCGCATCATCCAGTACGCGTCCGACGGGGTCGCCGGCGAGACCACCTTCAGCCCCGGGACGTGCGCGAACAGCGCCTCCGGCGACTCGCTGTGGTGCTCCACCGCGCCGATGCCACCGCCGTACGGAATGCGGATGACGACCGGCAGCTTCACCTTGCCGAGCGCGCGGGCGTGCATCTTCGCCAGCTGGGTGACGATCTGGTCGTACGCGGGGAAGACGAAACCGTCGAACTGGATCTCCGCGACCGGGCGGTAGCCGCGCAGCGCCAGGCCGATCGCGGTGCCGATGATGCCCGACTCGGCGAGCGGGGTGTCGATCACCCGCTCCTCGCCGAAGTCCTTCTGCAGTCCGTCGGTGACCCGGAAGACACCGCCGAGCTTGCCCACGTCCTCGCCCATCACGAGGACCTTGGGGTCGGTCTCCAGGGAGGTGCGCAGCGATTCGTTGATCGCCTTGGCGATCGTCATGGACTTCGGCGACGTCATCGCGCAGCCCCTTCCTCGGAACCCTCGAACGAGGCCTGGTATGCAGCGAATTGTGCGCGCTCCTCGTCCACCAGCGCATGCCCGTCCGCGTAGATGTTGTCGAAGATCGCCATTGGGTCCGGATTGGGCATGGCGCGTACCCCTTCACGCACCCGCTTGGCGAGCGCGTCGCTCTCCGCGTCGACCTCGGCGAAGAACGCGTCATCCGCGATGCCCTCGTTGGCCAGGTAGGTCTTCAGCCGGGCGATCGGGTCCTTGGCCGCCCACTCCGCGGTCTCCTCGTCCAGCCGGTAGCGGGTGGCGTCGTCGGAGGTGGTGTGCGCGCCCATCCGGTAGGTGAACGCCTCGACCAGCATCGGCCCCTCGCCGGAGCGGGCGTGCTCCAGTGCCGCCCGGGTCACCGCGAGCACCGCGAGCACGTCGTTGCCGTCCACCCGCACGCCCGGGAAGCCGAATCCGGCCGACCGCTGGTAGATCGGCACCCGGCTCTGCCGCTCGGTGGGCTCGGAGATCGCCCACTGGTTGTTCTGGCAGAAGAACACCACGGGAGCGTTGTAGACCGCCGCGAAGGTGAACGCCTCGGCCACGTCACCCTGGCTGGAGGCGCCATCGCCGAAATAGGCGATGACCGCGGAGTCCGCCCCGTCCTTGGCCACGCCCATGGCGTAACCGGTGGCGTGCAGGGCCTGCGAGCCGATGACGATCGTGTACAGGTGGAAGTTGTTCTGGTTCGGGTCCCAGCCGCCGTTGTTGACCCCGCGGAACATGCCGAGCAGGTTCAGCGGGTCGACGCCACGGGTCCAGGCGACACCGTGCTCACGGTAGGTGGGGAAGACGTAGTCGTCCGGGCGGGTGGCCCGACCGGAGCCGATCTGGGCGGCCTCCTGGCCCAGCAGCGAGGCCCACAGGCCCAGCTCGCCCTGGCGTTGCAGCGTGACCGCCTCGCCGTCGAAGCGCCGGGTGAGCACCATGTCGCGGTACAGGCCGCGCAGCTCCTCCGGGGTCAGGTCGATGGAGTACTCGCTGTGTTCGACGCGTTCACCTTCGGGGGTCAGAAGCTGTACGAGTTCGGGCTTGCGCCCGGCTCCCCCTCGACGCTTCGCGCCACCGCGGCTGCTGCGCGCGGCAGTGCTCTTCACGCTCACGTCTGCTCCTCCGTCTGTCCGGCCCCCGGGGTCCGCCGGGAACCAGTGCGGGCTCACCCGACTCGGCGCGGCGCACGGGGTGTGTGCGGCGGGCCGTGCCAGGAGTGACTTCTGTCCCCGGCTGACGGCCTGCAAAAAGCACGTTACCCACTACTCCCGCAAATGCGCGAAGGGGCATCTACCTGCGGTTTTGCTTGGATTTCCTAGTAACTGGCGATTCCGGCAGGCCACCGGGACAACGGCACGCTATCTCGCGGATCGAAACTGCGTAAGAGGTCAGCAGATCCAATTGTGTGCGAGGCTGGTTTGGTGCCTTATGAAGGAAAAATCACGGTATTCCTGGTTGACGACCACGAAGTAGTACGCCGTGGTGTCCATGAGTTGCTCTCCGTAGAGGATGACATCGAAGTGGTGGGCGAGGCGGGCACCGCAGCGGACGCGCTCGTCCGCATCCCGGCCACCCGGCCGGACGTCGCGGTGCTCGACGTGCGGCTGCCGGACGGCAGCGGGGTGGAGGTCTGCCGTGAGGTGCGCTCCGCGCATCCGGAGATCAAGTGCCTGATGCTCACCTCTTTCGCGGACGACGAGGCGCTTTTCGACGCGATCATGGCGGGTGCCGCCGGTTACGTCCTCAAGGCGATCCGCGGCACCGATCTGCTCACCGCGGTACGGGACGTGGCGGCCGGCCGGTCGCTGCTGGACCCGGTGGCCACCGCCCGGGTGCTGGAGCGGCTGCGGCGCGGTGACGACAGGGGTGACGCGCGGCTGGAGAACCTCACCGACCGGGAGCGCAGGATCCTCGACCTGATCGGCGAGGGCCTCACCAACCGGCAGATAGGCGAACGGCTGCACCTGGCCGAGAAGACCGTGAAGAACTACGTCTCCTCGCTGCTCGCCAAGCTCGGCATGGAACGCCGCACCCAGGCGGCCGCCTATGTGGCCCGCATGCGGACCGGAGATCGTCAGACCGGACCCGATCCGTCATAACTCAGGTGAGCACGGCTCCGCGCAATTGTATCGTTCGGGGAACGTACGGAAGCGTCGCGGCGACCGCCGCCACCTGCGCTTTGAGCCGTGCGCCCGGCTTCGGCACCGCTCGGGAGCGGTCTCGCGGATACACCACGTGATCTGCGGTGATCTACCATTCGCCGGGTGCCCCCTCCTAGCCCGGCGACGGCGCCGCCGCCAACCGACCACACGCTGGGAGCACTGCTCCGCCGCTACGACGGTGCCGGGACGCCGCTGTCCTGCGAGCCGGTGGCACAGGGTCTGCTCAACCGGGGCTACCAGCTCGCCACCACCCGCGGCCGGTTCTTCCTCAAGCACTATCTGCACGATCCGGACCGGGGCACCGACCGCGACACCGCCGACCCCGCCACCATCGCCCGCCAGCACCGCGCCACCCTGCGGCTCGGCGCCCTCGGGCTGCCGGTCGCGGCGCCGCTGGCCGACGCCGAGGGCCGCACGGTGGCGGTCATCGGAGGCCGCCCGTACGCGCTGTACCCCTGGGTCGAGGGACGGCACCGGGCGGGCACGGAGCTGACCGAACGGCAGTGCCGCCACCTGGGCGCGCTGCTCGGCCTGGTGCACACCGCGCTGGCCCGGGTGCTGCCCGACGACGCCGCCCACCCGGCCGCGCACTCGTCCGCGGTGCCCGAGGACACCTACGCGCTCATCGACGAACTACTGCGGCTGGCCCGCGAACGGCGGCCACGCGACTCCTTCGACGAACTGGCCGAGCACCGCCTCCTGGAGCGCCGGGCGCTGCTCGAACGGCACGCCCACCGCCGTCCCGCCGACGCCACCACCCGGGTCACCGGCTGGGTGCACGGCGACTTCCATCCGCTCAACCTGCTCTACCAGGGCGCGGAACCGGCCGCGATCGTCGACTGGGACCGCCTCGGCGTCCAGCCGCGGGCGGAGGAGGCGGTACGGGCCGCGGTGATCTTCTTCGTCCGGGACTGCGACGGCACCCTCGACCTGGCCAAGGTGCGCGAGTACGCCCACGCCTACCAGGCGGCCGCCGAGGTGCCCGTGGCGGAGCTGGCGGCGGCCGTGCACCGGGTGTGGTGGGAGCGGCTGAACGACTTCTGGATGCTGCGCTGGCGCTACCAGCGGCAGGACTTCAGGGCCGATCCGCTGTTCCCGGCCGCGGCCGGGCTGGCGGTGTGGTGGACCCGCGAGTACGAGGCCGTACTCGCGGCGTTCACCGGTTGAGCGGCGGCACCGGGCGGGGCTCAGCCGATGGTGCCCTGGATGGCGCCCTGGGCGCTGCCCTGGGTACCGCTGGACTGACCGTCCGTTGAGCCCTGCGTGGTGCCGGAGCTGGTGCCGCTGGTCGTGCCGCCCTTGCCGCCGGAGCCACTGGTCGTCCCGCTGTTGGCGCCGCCCTGCGAGGTGCCGGCGTTCGCGCCGCCATCGGACGTTCCCGGCGAGGACGGCGGCGGCGAGGAGGGCGGCGGCGAGGACGGAGGCTCCGAGCTGGGCTGACGGCTGTGCGTCGGATAGCTCGGCTCGCCCGTCGTGTTGTCGCCGCCCTGCCCGCTGCTGGTGTCCACGCTGGGCGAGTCGCTCGGCGAGGTGCTGTCGCTGGGCGAGTCGCTCGGGCTGACGCTCTGCGACGTGCTCGGCGCGGGGCTGTGGTCGTTGGTCGTGCCGCCCTTGTTGCCCTGGTGGCTGGCGCTGACCGCGATGAACACGCCCAGGCTGATCGCCAGGATGGCGGCAAGCACCAGCAGCACCGTGTTGCGGCCGCGGTGGCCGCCGCCGTTGCGGCCGTCCCGGCCGCCGTTGCCGTGGCCGCCGTAGTCGCCGGTGCCGCCGCCACCGGGCGGGCCCATCAGCAACGGCGGACCGAGCTCGGCGGTGTGCCCCGCCTGCGCGTGCGGCATCACGGTGGTGGCCGCGGCCCCGGCGGCGGGCGCCGAGGAGGCCGAGTGGTCGACGTAGCCGGTGTCCCAGGCGCCGGTCCAGCCGCCCTGCTCATGGAGCATGCGCAGGGCGTACTGCACCAGCCCGTGCATCTCCTCGGCGCTCTGGAAGCGGTCGTCGGGGTTCTTGGCGAGCGCCCGCAGCACCATGCCGTCCAGCTCGGGCGGCACCCGGTCGTTGACGTCCGAGGGGATCCGCGGGTCGTCCTGGACGTGCTGGTAGACCACCGACAGCGGGGTCTCACCGGTGAACGGCGGGCGCAGCGTCAGCAGCTCGTAGAGCAGGCAGCCGGTCGCGTACAGGTCCGAGCGGTGGTCGACGGCCTTGCCCAGCGCCTGTTCGGGCGAGAGGTACTGCGGGGTGCCCATGACCATGCCGGTCTGGGTCATGGTGGTGGAGGCGCCGTGCAGCGCCCGGGCGATGCCGAAGTCCATCACCTTGACCGCGCCCGTGTGGGTGATGATCACGTTCGCGGGCTTGATGTCACGGTGCACGATGCCGTGCTGGTGGCTGTAGGCGAGCGCTTCGAGCACCCCGGAGACGATGATCAACGCCTGGTCGACCGGTGGCGCCTCGGAGTTGATCAGCAGGTCGCGGATGGTGCGGCCCTCGCACAGCTCCATGACGATGTACGGGACAACGTTGTTGCCGACCCGGTCCTCGCCGGAGTCGTACACCGCGACGACGGCGTGGTGGTTGAGCCCGGCGACCGACTGTGCCTCCCGGGTGAACCGGGCCTTGGAGACCGGGTCCTCCGCGAGGTCGCTGCGGAGCAGCTTCACCGCCACCGTACGGCCCAGCCGCACGTCCTCGGCCGCGAAGACCTCGGCCATGCCGCCGCGTCCCAGGCGTCGGGTGAGCCGGTACCGGCCGTCACCCATGAACCCGTTCGCGCCCCACAGCTCCGGTGTGTCGTACGCCTCGGCGCCGAGGGCCGAGGACTCCTCGGGGTCGCCCGAGGGCTGCGTCTGGTCCATCAGTCCTCGCCGTCGCTCATCGCCTCGTACAGGTGCTGCATACTCGGGTGGACCTACGTGGTCCGAAGATGAACGCTACCGCCTTCCCGGTGAACCATGGGACGCGTCACTCGGGACAAGCCCGTCCGTACCGCCCTCACCTGCGCAAACCGTATTGCGCACAGTCTGCTCACAGCGGCGGCGAACACGTTGTTCACAGTTCGGGAACGGTTTCCCGGGCATCCGGTGACGGATCGGTCAAGCAGCTTGACGCGTCAACCGACTTCGGCAGACTTGGCGGGCAGGATCAAGCAGGATGAAGATCGGTGTCTTGTGCGTGCGGCTCGCGTGCGCCGAGGGGGAAGCGGTTACATGAGCGGGGACGCACGGGGCGACTTCTCGGGCACTACGGTCGGTGGCGGCCGGTACGAGTTGCGCGGCCTGCTCGGCGAGGGCGGGATGGCGTCCGTCCACTTCGGCTACGACACTGTGCTGGAACGTCCGGTCGCGATCAAGACCCTGCACAGCGAACTCGGCCGTGAGGCGTCCTTCCGCGAGCGCTTCCGCCGGGAGGCGCAGTCCGTCGCCAAGCTCAACCACACCAACATCGTCTCGGTCTTCGACTCCGGTGAGGACGAGATCGACGGCCGCTCCGTCCCGTACATCGTGATGGAGCTGGTGGACGGCAAGCCGCTGCGGCAGATCCTCGACGAGGACATGGCGCAGCACGGCGCGATGCCGACCGACAAGGCGCTCAAGATCACCGGTGATGTACTGGCCGCGCTCGCGGTCAGCCACGAGATGGGCCTGGTGCACCGGGACATCAAGCCGGGCAACGTCATGCTGACCAAACGCGGCGTGGTCAAGGTGATGGACTTCGGCATCGCCCGGGCGCTGCAGTCCGGCGTCACGTCCATGACACAGACCGGCATGGTGGTCGGTACCCCTCAGTACCTCTCTCCTGAACAGGCGCTGGGTCGCGGTGTTGACGCGCGTTCCGACCTGTACTCGGTCGGCTGCATGCTGTTCGAGCTACTGACCGGGCGGCTGCCGTTCGACGGCGACTCCCCGCTGTCGGTGGCCTACCAGCACGTACAGGAGGAGCCGCCCGCCCCCTCGTCGATCAACCAGTCGCTGCCGCCCGCGGTGGACGCGCTGGTGGCGCGGGCGCTGCGGAAGAACCCGGCGGACCGTTTCCCTACCGCCGACGCGATGCAGGACGAGTGCGAGCGGGTCGCCGCGGCCGCCAAGGGCATCGCCACCCCCCTGGTGATCAGCGAGGGACCCAGGGCCCACCAGCCCGCCGCCACCCCGCAGCCCGACGCCTTCGCGGTCTTCCCGAACGTCACCGGCGATCCGCACGCCCAGACGCCTTCGCCGTACCAGCAGCAGGCGCCCGCGCCGCAGCTGAACTACGGGCCGTCGACCCCGCCGCCCAACCAGTACCAGCAGCAGCCGTACAGCCCGGCCGGATACCAGACCCCGCCGCCCGCCACGCGTCCGACGGCGTCCGCGTACCGCACCCCGCCGCCCGCGCCGCGCAAGAGCGGCGGCAACTGGAAGCCGTTGCTGGTCTTCGTCGGGGTCGCGGCGGTGATCGGTGTGGTGCTGGTCTCGGTGATCGCGTCGATGAACAGCAAGAACAAGCAGCAGGGCAACAACACCACCACGGTGTCGCAGCAGAGCGACTCGTCCAGCAGTGAGAGCGGCACCGGCGGCACCAGCGGCAGCGACATCAAGATGGGCGACCCGAGCCGGACCGTCGACGCCAGCACCTGCACCCAGGCGTCCGGTGGGTTCACCGACAGCGGCGGCAAGGTCATCATGCCGGACCTGACCTTCAAGTACATCGACTCGGTCAAGGCCTGCATGGACGCGGCGGGTTGGAAGTACAAGCTCCAGCACGAGGACGAGAACGTCTGGGGCAAGGGCATCGTGATGAGCGAAACCCCGAACAAGTACAGCGAGTTCAACCCGAAGTCGGACGTCATCACGCTGATCGTGTCCACGGGCAAGAGCAGCGGCTGAGGCGCCCGCAGGTCATCGCGCCGGCGTCGCTTGAAGCCGCCCAACGCGAAGGTCCCGGCACACCGAGGTGTGCCGGGACCCTTTCATCCCCGCGGGATCACAGGTACGGGCCGGAGCGGGTGGCGCCCGGGTGGCCGCCCTCCTCGTCCTCGTGGCCGGAGACGAGACCGGGCGGAAGGGCCCGCCGCATCTGCTCCAGCTGCGCCCGTGCCGCCATCTGCTGAGCGAACAGCGTGGTCTGGATGCCGTGGAACAGGCCCTCCAGCCAGCCCACCAACTGCGCCTGGGCGATGCGCAGTTCGGCCTCGCTCGGCACGCTCTCCTCGGTGAACGGGAGCGAGAGCCGCTCCAGTTCCTCGACGAGTTCCGGCGCCAGGCCGTCCTCCAGTTCCTTGATCGAGCTGTGGTGGATCTCCTTGAGGCGCTGCCGACTCGCCTCGTCCAGAGGTGCCGCCCGCACTTCCTCCAGCAGTTGCTTGATCATGCTGCCGATACGCATGACCTTCGCGGGCTGCTCGACCATCTCGGTGACCGGAGTCTCGCGGGACTCGGTCTCCTGACCGTTGTGGCCACCGCCCAGGGCCATTCCGTCCGGGCCGACGACCAGCACGTGCGGGCTGTCCTGCTGCGACCGTTCGTTCATCGGCATCTCCATGCCGCCATTGTCTCGCACACCTGGTTCACCCATGGGTGTGCCCCGGCACATCCGTGATCCAACGTGCGCGGACCCGGGACCTTTCCACCCCGGCGTCCGAACTTCAGCCGCGGCGCAGTCGCAGCGCCATGAAACCGAGTCCGAGCCCGGTCAGGGCGAACCCGATGCCCAGCGGCAGGATGTCGAGCACCGGCCCGACCGGGCGGCGGACGCCCGAGGCGGCGATGAGGTCGGCGGTGCCGGTGGGGGAGGCGCTGGGGATGGCGGGCGCCGTGCGGGCCGCCGCCGGGGGCGGGAAGGGCAGGGCGGGCGGGGCCATGGTCCTGGCGACATACGGCCGCGCCTGGTCCGCCTGGGGCGGGTCCTCCTGGTCCGGGCGCTGGTCGTCCAGGCGCTGGTCGAGGTCCTGCCAGGGGTCGGGCGGTGCGGCGTCGACGGCGTCCCGCCGCCGCTCGGCGGGCTGCTGGTGGGCCGGCCGGGATATGTCCGGCCGGGGCTGGCGGGCGGCCACAGGGGCGTGCGACGCGGCGGCGGGACCGCGGCGCGGGGGCTTGGCCGGGTGGGGGGAGGACGGTGTGTGGCGGCCCGGGTGCCCTGCGCCCTGTGCCCTCCGGTTCCCGAGCGGCCTGGCGCCGGGCCTGGGGCGGCCGGTGGGGGGCCGGTGCGCGGCGCGCGGCGCCGTCGGGCGGGCGGTGTGCCGTATGTGGTGCATGCCGTGCGCGGCGGCGGGCGGGGCGTGCAGCACGAACGACGTCAGCAGGGCGGAGGCGGCGACGGCGAGGCCCGCGGCCCTTCGGGGCGCGCACCGGGCTCGGGCTGCTGACGTCACGGCACGGCACCTCCGCCTTCCACGGCCTGATCATGCGGTGCCTTCAGCGTTACACAGAGCGACAAACCCGGCATCCCGGGCAAGGGCGGTGCGGCGGAGGCCGCTTCGCCTCCGCCGCCACAGGTCCCGCTCAGGCGACCAGTACGACCTTGCCCACGTGTTCGCTCGCCTCGACCACCCGGTGCGCCTCGGCCGCCTCGCGCATGGGGAAGGCGCGGTCCACGATCGGCTTGACCCGGCCGCTCTCGATGAGCGGCCAGACGTGTTCGCGTACCGCCGCGATGATCGACGCCTTCTCGGCCAGCGGACGCCCGCGCAGCGAGGTGGCCGTCACCGCGGCCCGCTTGGCCAGCAGCTTGCCGAGGTCCAACTCGGCCTTGGCACCGCCCTGTAGGCCGATGACGGCGAGCCGGCCGTTGACCGCCAGCGCGTCCACGTTACGGCTCAGGTACTTGGCGCCGATGATGTCGAGGATGACATCCGCGCCCGCGCCGTCCGTCGCCGCGCGCACCTCGGACACGAAGTCCTGCTCGCGGTAGTCGATCAGCACGTCCGCGCCCAACTCGGCGCAGCGCTCCAGCTTCCGCCCGCCGGAGGCGGTCACCGCGACCCGCGCCCCGACCGCCTTGGCGAGCTGGATCGCCATGGTGCCGATACCGCTCGAACCGCCGTGCGCCAACAGCGTCTCACCCGGCCGCAGATGGGCGATCATGAAGACGTTGGACCACACCGTGGCGGCCACCTCGGGCAGCGCCGCCGCGTGAACCAGGTCAACGCCCTTGGGCACGGGCAGGAGTTGGCCCGCCGGTACGGCCACCCGCTGGGCGTAGCCGCCGCCCGCGAGCAGCGCGCACACCTCATCGCCCACCGACCAGCCGGAGACGCCCGGGCCCAGCGCCGAGATTCGTCCGGCGCACTCCAGACCCGGATACGGGGGCGCGCCGGGCGGCGGGTCGTAGAAGCCCTGCCGTTGCAGCAGATCGGCACGGTTGACCGCGCTGGCCGCCACATCGACCAGAACCTCGCCCTCGCCGGGTTCGGGATCGGGGACCTCGGCCCACACCAGGGCCTCGGGACCGCCGGGTTCGGGAATCGTGATCGCGTACATGACCGCGAGGCTACTCCGCCCGTCCCGTCGCATCAGCGACCATGGAACACCCGCGAAGTCGCGGCTTCTGCCAGCAAACGACCGATACGTTACGTCCGCTCACCCGCCGAGGTGCCCGAGATGACAGACCATCGACCGAGGACCGGCAGGGCCGCCCGGCTGCGGTCACCGCGGAGCCGTACGGGCAGCGGCACGGAGGCCGCCACGGTGCCCGAGCCGGACGGCGGCGGCCATGTGCTGCTGCCCGTCGAGGCCACGGTCGCACCGCTGCGGCAGGTGGCCCGCCGGCTGGCGGTCGCCGCGGTGGTCCTGGTCGCGACGGCGTTCATCGTCTACGCCGACCGCGACGGCTACCACGACAACGCCGGCCACCCGCTCGGTCTGCTGGACGCCTTCTACTACGCCACCGTCACCCTCTCCACCACCGGATACGGCGACATCGTCCCGTACAGCGCTGGGGCCCGGCTGGCCAACATCCTGCTGGTGACGCCGCTTCGGGTGCTGTTCCTGATCATCCTGGTCGGCACCACGCTGGAAGTACTCACCGAACGTACCCGTCGGCAACTGCGAATCCGCCGTTGGAGATCCCGCATGCGCGAGCACACCGTCATCGTCGGCTACGGCTCCAAGGGGCGGCACGCCGCGCGGACCCTGCTCGGCCAGGGCGTACCCAAGGACCTGATCGTCACCGTCGACCCGCAGCCGAAGGCGGTGGACGCCGCCAACAGCGACGGCCTGACCGCGGTGCTCGGCGACGCGACCCGCTCCGAGACCCTGCTGCGCGCCGAACTCCCGCGCGCCGCGAGGGTGGTGGTCGCCACCCAGCGCGACGACACCGCGGTACTGGTCACGCTGAGCGCCCGGCAACTGAACAAACGGGCCACCATCGTGGCCGCGGTCCGAGAGGAGGAAAACGTTCCGCTGCTCCGGCAGAGCGGCGCCACCGTGGTGGTGACCAGCTCCAGTTCGGCGGGGCGGCTGCTGGGAATGTCGATGATGAGCCCGCATGTGGGCGCCGTCCTGGAGGACCTGCTCACCCATGGCGAGGGCCTGGAGGTGCGGGAACGCCCGGTGACCAGGTCCGAGTCGGGTCGATCGCCCAGAGCCTGTGCCGATTTGGTGGTGGCCGTGGTGCGCGGCAACCGGCTGCTGGGCTTCAACGACCCGGAGGCGGAGACGCTCCAGCTGACGGACCGGGTCATCACCATCACCCAGACCGGTGGTTAGGCGCTACTCCCAGTCGAGGACCAGCACCTCGACCTCAGTACCCCGCTCGGCCGTGCCACCGGGAGGGATGACGGCCATCGCGTCCGCCGCCGCCAGGCCGCGCAGCATCGCTGGGCCGTGGAAGCGCAACGGCTCGGCCGTGCGTGCGCGATCGTCGAGCGCGACGGGGACCAGCCGGGTGTCCGTGGGGTGGGCGGGAACACCGTCGGCCAACGCGGCGCGGCCCGCGGCCGGTTCGGGGCGACCGCCGAGGGCGCGCAGTACCGGCGCGACCAGCGTCAGCACGCCGGAGACCGCGGCCAGCGGATTACCGGGCAACCCCACGAACGGCCGCCCGTCGGGCAGTTGGGCCAGCAGCATCGGATGGCCGGGCCGCACCGCGACACCGTCCACCAGCAGCCGTGCGCCGGTTCGCCGCAGCACGGGGTGCACGAAGTCGACCGGTCCCGACGCCGTGCCCCCGGTGGTGACGATCAAATCGGCATCGCTGCCGTCAACCGCCCGGAACAACGACTCCGCGTCATCGCCCAGCCTCCGTACCCCGTCCACCGCGGCGCCGAGCCGACGCAGCCAGGGCGGCAGCAGCGGGCCGAGGGCGTCCCTGACCCGCCCGTCGCGGGGCAGGCCACACCCCAGCAACTCGTCGCCCAGCACCAGCAGTTCCACCCTGGGCCGGGGCACGACCCGCAGCTCGTCGTATCCAGCCGCCGCCGCGAGGCCCAGCACCGCCGGGGTGACCGCGGCGCCGGGCGGCAGCAGCTGGTCACCGGCTCGGCACTCCTGGCCGCGCGGCCTGATGTCCTGCCCCGGAACCGGCAATTCCGGTACGGACGCGCGCAGTTGGTCATCGGTGGCGCACCCGTGTTCCCTGCGGATGACGGCGGTCGCCCCCGGCGGGAGCGCGGCTCCGGTGGCGATGCGGACCGCCTGGCCGTCCAGCAGTGCGGGGTGCGGGCGCTGTCCGGCCAGCGCCTCGCCGACGACCCGCCACGGGCCGGTTCCGGCGACCGCCCAGCCGTCCATGGCCGAGGTGTCGAACGCGGGCAGGTCGGTCAGCGCCTCCAGCGGTCCGTCCAGCACGCCCCCCAGGGCCTCGTCCAACGGCCGCCGCACCCCCGCCAGGCGTCGCCCCGCGCCGGTCGCGACGCGGCGGGCCTCGGGCCAGGACAGGGCGGCCGGAGCGGTCTTCCGCGCCCCGGTCGCCGGACGGCTGGATGCGGCGAAGTCGGTCATCGGGCGGACGTTCCCGCCCCGGACCCGCCCGAGCCGCCTTCGGTGTCCTCCTCGGCCCAACGCCGGGCCAGCTCCGCGGCCTTGCGGGCGGCCTCCGCCACCGCCTCGGGACCGCCGCCCGCGCGCCCCGCCGCGTATCCGACCAGGAAGGTGGTCAGCGGCGCGGCCGGGCGGGCCACTCCGTGTGCGGCGTCGCGCGCCAGGTCGAGCAGGGTCGTGGTGTCGACGTCGAGATCGACGCCGAGTTCGGCCTTGGCCGCGGCAATCCATTCATCCAACACGTGTCCATGCTCCCTGATGCGCGCCCGGGCGGTACTCAGGGCATCCCAGGTGTCGCAGTCGAAGGAGGCCAGGCCGCCGGGGTCGGGCATCCGCCGAAGGTCCAGCCGGGCGGTGAGCAGCCGCAGCGGCAGGCCCGCCAGCGCGCCGCGTTCCCGCTCCAGCAGCTCCAGTTCGCGGCGCAGCGACGCCGTGCGGTACGCGGCGACCAGCGGGTTCTCGACGCCCTCTGGATCGGTCAGGACGACGCCGTCGGCGTCGTCGGACACACCGCCGAGCAGTGCGCAGACCGTGGCCGGGGTGAGGAACGGCAGGTCGGCGGCGAAGACCAGGACGAGCCCGGCCGAAGCGTGCCGCAGCCCGGCCGACAGCGCGGGCAGCGGGCCGCCGCCGGGCGGGCTCTCCCGGGTCCAGCGGACCGGCCGCGCGGTGGGCCGGGGCGGCCCGACCACGACCGTGCCGCCCGCACCGGCGCAGGCGTCGAGCACCCGGTCCAGCAACGTCGTGCCGCCCACCCGCAGCGCGGCCTTGTCCACCCCGCCGAGCCGCCGCGCGGCCCCTCCGGCGAGCACGACGGCGTCGAATCCGCTCTCGGTCCCCATGCCCGCGAGTATGCCCCCAGCTCAGGGCCGCGGGCCGTGACTCGTCCCGGAGAGATCCCACCGCGAGGGCGAGCGACCGCCACGGCGCAGTCCGGCGGTGCCGGAAGAACCGCCACCCGCCCCCAGGACCCGCGCGGGCTAAAGCCCGCGCAGCAGCACCGCGGGCTGCTCGACGCAGTCCGCCACATACCGCAGGAAGCCCCCGGCCGTCCCCCCGTCGCACACCCGGTGATCGAAGGTGAACGACAGCTGGACCACCTGCCGCACCGCCAACTCGCCTTGGAACACCCATGGTTTGGGCGCTATACGACCGACGCCGAGCATCGCCGCCTCGGGGTGGTTGATGATCGGCGTGGAGCCGTCGACCCCGAACACCCCGTAGTTGTTGAGCGTGAAGGTGCCGCCGGTGAGTTCGGCCGGGCTGAGTGTGCCCGCCCGGGCCGCCTCGGTGAGGCGGGCGATCTCCGCCGCCAGTTCCTCGGTGGTGCGGGTGTGGGCGTTGCGTATCACCGGTACCACCAGGCCGCGTTCGGTCTGCGCGGCGAACCCGAGGTGCACGGCGGGCAGCCGGACCACCTCGTTGCGCTCGGTGTCCACCGTGGCGTTCAGCTCGGGGTAGCGGGCCAGCGCCGCGGTGCAGATGCGGGCCAGCAGCGCCAGCACCGATACCTTCGGCGCACCGCTCGCGGCGTTCATCGCGGCCCGCACCGCCAGCAGTTCGGTGGCGTCGGCGTCCACCCAGGTGGTGGCGTCCGGGATCTCCCGGCGGCTGCGGGACAGCTTCTCGGCGACCACCCCGCGCAGTCCACGCAGCGGAACCCGGGTCTCCGCGCCGCTGGACTGCGGCGCGTCGGCCCGTACCGCGAAGCCGTTGGCCAAAGCGGCGGGTACCGGCTGCGTCTCGGCGATGGCGCGTTCCACGTCCGCCCGCAGTATCAGGCCGTCCTTGCCGCTGCCCCGCAACGTCCGCAGATCCAGGCCGTGTTCCCGCGCCAGTCGGCGGACCAGCGGGGAGACCACGGGCACCGGTCCTTCGACGACCGGCCGCTCCACGACGGCGCTCGGCTCCGCACCGGGCCGGACCCGGCGGCGGCGCGGCACCGCACCGCCCGTCCCGTATCCGACGAGCACGCTCCCGGAACCCTGTTCGGCGCCACCGGACTCGGCGCCGGGCCGCGCAACGGCACCGGCAGCCGCCTCCTGACCGCCCACCGCGACCGTCACCAGCGGCCGGCCGACCGGCACTTCGTCGCCCGGCTCCCCGAAGCGCGCGGTGACGACGCCACCGTACGGACACGGCACCTCGACCATGGCCTTCGCCGTCTCGACCTCGACCACCGGCTGGTCGACGGCGACCACGTCGCCGACCTCGACCAGCCACCGTACGATCTCGGCCTCGGTCAGCCCCTCCCCCAGGTCGGGCAGGGTGAACTCCAGCACCTGGGCCATCAGTTCACCTCCCACTGCAGACGCGCCACCGCGTCCAGCACACGGTCGACACCGGGCAGGTGGTACCGCTCCAGCATCGGCGGCGGGTACGGGATGTCGAAGCCCGCGACGCGCAGCACCGGGGCCTCCAGGTGGTGGAAGCAGCGCTCGGTGATCCGGGCCGCTATCTCCGCGCCCGCCCCGCCGAACCCGCTGGACTCGTGGACCACCACCGCCCGGCCCGTCCTGCGGACCGAGGCGCACACCGTCTCGTCGTCGAACGGCACCAGGCTGCGCAGATCGACGACCTCCAGATCCCAGCCCTCCTGCCGTCCCGCCTCGGCTGCCTCAAGGCACACCGGCACCGAGGGGCCGTAGGTGATGAGCGTCGCCGAGCGCCCGTCGCGGCGCACCGCGGCGCGGCCCAGCGGGGGCACGCTCTGTGGCGCGTCGGCCGTCCAGTCGGCCTTGGACCAGTAGAGCCGCTTGGGCTCCAGGAAGACCACGGGGTCGTCGGAGGCGATCGAGGCGCGCAGCAGCCCGTAGGCGTCGGCGACGGTCGCCGGGGTGACCACGTGCAGGCCCGGCGTGTGCAGGTAGTACGCCTCCGAGGAGTCGCTGTGGTGCTCCACGCCGCCGATCCCGCCGCCGTACGGGACGCGGACGGTGATCGGCAGCGGCATCGCGCCCCGGGTGCGGTTGCGCATCCGGGCGACATGGCTGATCAGTTGCTCAAGCGCCGGATAGGCGAAGGCGTCGAACTGCATCTCCACGACCGGCCGCAGCCCGTACATCGCCATCCCGACGGCGGTGCCCAGGATCCCCGCCTCGGCCAGCGGGGTGTCGGTGACCCGGTCGGGGCCGAACTCCTTGGTGAGGCCGTCGGTGATGCGGAAGACCCCGCCCAGGGTGCCGACATCCTCGCCCAGCACATGGACGCGGGGATCGTCCGCCAGGGCGTCGTGCAGCGCCTGGCGCAACGCCTGGGCCATGGTGGCCGGTTTGCGCCCGGCGGGCGCGGCCGCCGGGGCGGTGGCGGTGCTCATCGGTCCTCCTCGGCGTCCAGCTCGGCACGCAACTGAGCGGCTTGTTCACGGAGTTGGGCGGTCTGATCGGCGTAGACGTGGTCGAACAGCTCCATCGGGTCCAGCACCGGGTCAGCGTTCATCTCCTCGCGCAGCCGGGCCGCCAACTCCTCGGCGCCGTCCGCCACAGCCTTGGTCCGCGCGTCGTCGATCAGGTTCCGGTCGCGCAACTCGCGCTCCAGCAGGTCGATGGGGTCGTGGGCGCGCCATGCCTCGACCTCGGCGGCCTCGCGGTACCGGGTGGCGTCGTCGGCGTTGGTGTGCGCGTCGATCCGGTAGGTGACCGCCTCGACCAGCGTGGGGCCGCCGCCGGTCCTGGCCCGCTCGATCGCCTCGGTGAGCACCTGGTGCACCGCCGGGGCGTCGTTGCCGTCCACCAGGCGTCCGGGCATCCCGTAGCCGACCGCCTTGTGGGCGAGCGACGGCGCTGCGGTCTGCTTCTCCAGCGGTACGGAGATGGCGAACCCGTTGTTCTGTATCAGGAAGACGACCGGTGCCCGCCATACGGCGGCGAAGTTCAGCGCCTCGTGGAAGTCGCCCTCGCTGGTGCCGCCGTCGCCGACCATGGCCAGCGCCACCGTGTCGTCCCCGGCCAGCCGGGCGGCGTGGGCGAGGCCGACCGCGTGCGGCAGCTGGGTGGCCAGCGGGGTGCACAGCGGCGCGACATGCCGGGCCCGCGGGTCGTAGCCGGTGTGCCAGTCACCGCGCAGCAGGGTCAGCGCCTGCACCGGGTCGACGCCGCGGGCGACGACCGCGAGGGTGTCCCGGTAGCTGGGGAACAGCCAGTCCTGCGGGCGCAGCGCCAGCGCCGCGGCGACCTGGCAGGCCTCCTGCCCGGTGCTCGACGGGTACACCGCCAGCCTGCCCTGCTGGGTCAGCGCGGTGGCCTGCCGGTTGTAGCGGCGGCCGCGCACCAGCTCCTCGTACAACCGGCACAGCAGCGCGGGGTCGAGGTCCCGGGCCGCGGGGGTACCGAGCAGCCGGTACGGCTCGGGCTCGGGCAGCAGCGGTGCCGGGTCGATCCGGGCGTGCCAGCCGGGCGGCGGTGTGTGGCCGGAACCGCTGCTCTCCGGCGGCTTCGCGGCGGGCCGCGCGGAGCGCTTCGCGGGACCGGCGGCGGCCGGCGACGGTGGGGACAGGTGGGCCATTGCGCACCTCCTCATGGGCGGTGTCCGCGCACCCGCCGAAGGGCGAGTGCCACGCAGGGCGAGTGGGGTTCCACTCGCCTACCGATTGTTCGGTCGTCGGCGGCATTTTGGCCACAGTCGCGTTCAGCCTGTGGACAAACGGTTCTCCACACCCTCTGATGGAGGCAGTACGTCCATGGTAGGGAGGCCCGGGGGGATGGCGACTGAACAGATGGCCGAGTTCCAGCGGCCCGCGCGTTCTCTGGACGCCATAGACCGGGCGATCCTGCGCCTGCTCCAGGAGGACGGGCGGGCGTCGATACGCTCCGTGGCCGACCGGGTGCACGTCTCCCGCGCCAACGCGTACGCGCGCATCAACCGGCTGATGGAGGACGGGATCATCCGCGGTTTCGCGGCCCGCGTGGACCATGAGCGGGCGGGCCAGGGCGCGTCCGCGTACATCACGCTCAAGATCGTGCAGAACTCGTGGCGCACCGTGCGCGAACAGCTCCTGACACTGCCGGGCGTCGCGCACATCGCCCTGGTCAGCGGGGACTTCGACGTGCTGATGCTGGTGCACACCGCCGACAACCGCACCCTGCGGGAACTGGTCCTGACCAAGATCCAGGCGGTGCCGGAGGTGTTGAGCAGCCGGACGCTGCTGGTCTTCGAGGAGACCGACCTGGTGGTGGACGACCACTCCCGGTAGAGCCCCCGGTGCCCCGGGGACTCCACCGGGACCGCGCGGGGGCCGCCTACGTCCGCAGGCCGTCGAAGGCGAGCCGCACCACGGTGTCCGACACCTGGGGGCTGACCGCCGGGCCGCCGACCGGCGGCCGGTACCACTCCACGATCGAGTTGATCATGCCGAACAGCAGCCGGGTGGCGAGCCGCACGTCGAGGTCCGCCCGTAGGTCGCCCTCGGCGACCGCCGCGTCGAGCAGCTCCGCCATCCGCTGGTCGAACTCCCGGCGCCGCTCCAACGCCCAGCGCTCGGTGTGCGTGTTGCCGCGCACCCGCAGCAGCAGGGTGACGTACGGCAGCTCCGCCATCAGCACGTCCGCGGTGCGGTGGACCGCGTACTCCAGCCGTTCGACGGCCCGGCCCTGGCACGCCCGCGGCTCCTCCAGGATGCCGAACAGGCCGTCCAGCGCGCGTCCCACCGCGCGCTCCAGCAACTCCTCCTTGCCGCGCACATGGTGGTAGATCGACGACTTCGAGATACCGGCGGCGCGCGACAGATGCTCCATCGAGGTCCCGTCGTAACCGCGTTCGTTGAACACCTCGACGGCGACCGCGAGGAGGGTTTCGGGCGTGTAGGTGTCCCGCTTGGGGTCGGAGGTGCCGCGCTGTGCCATGGTCATGATGAGAGCACACCTCCCGGCGACGTGCTCCAGCGGCTCAGTGCCACACACGGCGCGTAGCGGCCGGTGGGGTAGCTGCCGTGCAGCCGGTCGAGCACTCCGGCCACCCACCTCGGTGTCAGCCGCTCGCCCCACTCCAGGGGCCCGAGCGGGTAGTTGACGCCGAGCCGCATGGCGGTGTCGACGTCGGCGGGCGAGGCGACGCCCCGTGCGACGGCGTCCGCCGCGAAGTCGACCAGCATCGCCACGGTACGGGCGACGATCAGCCCCGGGGTGTCACGCACCACGCTGACCCGCTTGCCCAGCGCCTGGAACAGGCCGACCGCCGCCGCCACCGCCTCGGGCGCCGCGCCCTGCGCCGGGGCCAGGGCGATCCGGGTGGCGCCCCGGTAGTCCAGGGCCAGGTCGAACTGGATGGTGTCCGTGCCGTGGCTTGCCGCGAGCGAGCCGTCCGCGAGCATCAACTGGCCGGAGCCGGGCAGCCCGAGGAAGCCGTATCGACCAACCCCCGAGCGGCGCACCGGAATTCCGGCTTCCGCCACCAGTTGGACCAACTCGCGGACCGGCGCCGGACCGTCGGTGAAGACCACCGCCTCCGGCGGGTCGCCCGCAGTCGCGGTGTGCGGTTCCGGCTGGTCGTCCTGCGACCCGTAACGGAACCAACCCCGGCCGGACTTGCGGCCGTGCAGCCCGGACTGCACCAGCCGGCGCTGGGCGAGCGAGGGGGTGAACTTCGGGTCCTGGAAGAAGGACTCCCAAACGGACCTGGTCACCGCCTCGTTGACGTCCTGGCCGATCAGATCGGTGAGTTCGAACGGCCCCATGCGAAAGCCGCCGCTCTCGCGCAGCACAGCGTCGATGGTGGCCGGGTCCGCGGCCCGCTCCTCGTGCAGCCGGAACGCCTCCGCGTAGAACGGGCGGGCGATCCGGTTGACGATGAAGCCGGGGGTGTCGGTGCAGCGCACCGGTGTCTTGCCCCAGGCCGCCGCCGTCTCGTACGCGAAGTCGGCCACCGACTCGTCGGTGGCGTACCCGGAGACCACCTCGACCAGCGGAAGCAGCGGGGCCGGATTGAAGAAGTGCAGCCCGACGAAGCGACCGGGCAGCCGCAGGGCGCCCGCGATGGCGGTGACGGACAGCGAGGAGGTGTTGGTGGCCAGCACGCAGTCGTCGGCGACGACGGCTTCCAGGTCGGTGAACAACCGCTGCTTCACGGACAGGTCCTCGGCCACCGCCTCGATCACCAGACCGGCGTGGGCGAGCCCGGCCAGTTCGTCCGCCGGGGTGATCGCGGCCACGGCGGCGTCCCGCGCGGCCTTGCCGATCCGGCCCTTGTCCACCAACCGGTCCAGGCGGGCGGATATCGCCCCCGCGGCCTGCTCGACCCGGCCGGGCACCGCGTCGTAGAGCACCACCGGGTGGCCCGCGACCAGTGCGACCTGTGCGATTCCCTGGCCCATGGTGCCGGTGCCGACGACGGCGACGGTGGTGCGCGCGACCGGTTCTTTCATCGTGTCCGCTCCCAGAGTTGTCCACAGGACCGAAAGCCCCTCTTGCCCCGACCGACCATTCGGTCAAGACTGATCCCGCACACCATATTGCCCGTACCCACTCAGCGAGGAGTGGCCGCATGGCCGCAGAGCTTTCCGCCGCACAGCTGATCGAACGGCATCGAGCCACTTTGGACAAGGCTCTCCAGGCGATCCGTACGCGCGAGTACTGGTCGCCGTACCCCGAGCACCCGAAGGCCTACGGAGACGGCAGCGGACTGGACGCGGCCGAGGGGAAGGCCGCCTTCGAGGCGCTGCTGGGCCGGCGCTTCGACCTGGACCAGACCGGCACCGACGACTGGACGGGCACCGAAGCCTCCCCGTACGGCATCGAGTTGGGGATCAGCTACCCGCACCCGGACGTCGACGCGCTGCTGCCCGCGATGCGGGCGGCGATCCCGCGCTGGCGGGAGGCCGGAGCCGAGACCCGCGCCATGGTCTGCCTGGAGGTGCTGGCCCGGATCAACGCGGCCAGCCATGAGTTCGCGCACGCGGTCATGCACACCACCGGCCAGGCGTTCACCATGGCCTTCCAGGCGGGCGGGCCGCACGCGCAGGACCGGGGCCTGGAGGCGGTGGCCTACGCCTACGAGGAGCAGACCCGGGTGCCCGGCGGGGCGGAGTGGGTCAAGCCGCAGGGCAAGCGCGATCCGCTGCGGCTGCGGACCACGTTCACGCCCGTGCCGCGCGGCGTCGCCCTGCTCATCGGCTGCAACACCTTCCCCACCTGGAACGGCTTCCCCGGCCTGTTCGCCTCCCTGGCGACCGGCAACCCGGTGCTGGTCAAGCCGCATCCGCGCGCTGTGCTGCCGCTGGCGCTCACCGTCCGGCTGGCCCGCGAGGTGCTGGCCGAGGCCGGATTCGACCCGAACCTGGTGTGCCTGGCGGCCGAGCGGCCGGACGAGGGGCTGGCCAAGTCGCTCGCCGTCCGCCCGGAGATCCGGATCATCGACTACACCGGCTCGACCGCTTTCGGCGACTGGCTGGAGACCAACGCCCGGCAGGCGCAGGTGTTCACCGAGAAGGCCGGGGTGAACACGGTGGTCATCGACTCCACCGACAACTACCGCGGCATGCTCTCCAACCTCGCGTTCGCCCTGTCGCTCTACAGCGGCCAGATGTGCACCACCCCGCAGAACCTGCTGATCCCCCGCGGCGGCATCGACACCGACGCCGGGCACAAGAGCTACGACGAAGTGGTGGCCGACCTCGCGGCGGCGGTGGAGGGGCTGCTGGGCGACGACGCCCGGGCCAACGCGCTGCTGGGCGCGATCGTCAACCCGCAGGTGCTGGAGCGGCTTGAGGCCGCGCCGTCGCTGGGCTCGGTGGCGCTGGCCTCGCGGACCGTGGCGCACCCGGAGTTCCCCGACGCGGTGGTCCGCACCCCGGTGATCGTCTCGCTCGACGGGGCGAAGCCGGACGCGGAGGCGGCGTATCTGTCCGAGTGCTTCGGCCCGGTCTCCTTCGCCGTCGCGGTGGACTCCACGGCGGACGCCACCGAGTTGCTGCGCCGCACGATCCGGGAGAAGGGCGCGATGACGGTCGGCGCCTACACCACCTCGCCGGAGGTGGAGCGGGCGATCGAGGAGGTGTGCGTCGAGGAGCTGGCCCAGCTGTCGCTGAACCTGACCGGCGGGGTGTACGTCAACCAGACCGCCGCGTTCGCCGACTTCCACGGCACCGGGGGCAACCCGGCGGCCAACGCGGCGCTGTGCGACGGGGCGTTCGTGGCGAGCCGGTTCCGGACGGTGGAGGTGCGCAGGCCGCAGTAGCGAAGGCGCGCCGACCAGACGGGGCGGACCCCACCCGGGGCCGCCCCGAGGGCGGCGGGGCGGACCGTAGGCTGAGGCCATGAGCGAGGACGAAGCCATGGCCGCGGCGCTGGAGTGGCGCACCATCGCCCCCGGGGCCGTGCTGCTGGACGGCTTCCACGCGCTGAAGCACGCACTGCGCTTCGGCGCGGACGTACGGCTGGTGCTCACCAGCGACAGGGCGGCGGTGCGGGCGCTTTCCGGGAAGCTGGCGAGCGATGTCGCCGACCGGCTGGACGCGATGGCCCGGGAGGTCCCGGCCGAGGTGCTGCGGGAGTTGGTGCCCAGGGCCCATCCCACCGGTGTCGCCGCCCTGGCGATCCGGCCCAGCACTCAGGCCAACATCGGGACACTGAACCGGCTGCCCCGGCCAACTCCCGTTGTGGTGCTGGACAATCCACGCAACCTGGGCAACGTCGGCGCCGTCATCCGGCTCGCCGCCGGGTTCGACGCCACCGGTGTGGTCACCACCGGCGACCTCGACCCCTGGCACCCCAACGCCGTGCGCGCCTCCGCCGGGCTGCACTTCGCCACGGCCGTGGAACGACTGGACCCCGCCGGCCTTCCCCAGGGACCGTTGTACGTCCTCGACCCGGAGGGCGAGGACATCCGCTCGACCACCATCCCGGACGACGCGCTACTGGCGTTCGGCTCGGAACGCCACGGGGTGTCGGAGCAACTGCGCGCCCAGGCGACGAAGTTGCTCGCGATCCCGATGCGACCGCAGGTGTCCAGCTTCAACCTGGCCACCAGCGTCGCCATGGGCCTGTACCACTGGCTGTCCACCACGCGGCACGCGTAGACCCGTCCGCTATACCAAGGTGGACGTCGTCGGCTCGTCCGCGGAGCGCTGCCGGGGGATGACGGCCCTGCGGGCCGGGCGCAGCAGGCGGACGACGCGGTCGCCGATCCAGCGCAGGAACCCGGTGGGCAGGAAGACCGCGTCCGCCGCGATCATCGCCAGGGAGAAGAACGGCAGCCCCAGGATGACCGCGATCCCCGCGTGCTCGCACATCATCAGGGCCAGCAGCACGTTCTTCACCCGGCGGTTGAACAGCGTGAACGGGAAGGCGACCTGCACGATCACCGTGCCGTACGTGATCAGCATGACCATCAGGCCGTTGCCCGCGAGCGCGTGGGAGAGCGAGGGCCAGGGGGTGAAGTCGTTGAGGTGCAGCGGGTAGTACAGGGCGGTGCCGTCCTCCCAGCGCGAGCCCTGGATCTTGTACCAGCCGGCCGTCGCGTAGACCAGGCACACCTCGACGACGATGACCAGCATCGCCCCGCCGTGCACCAGGTTGGCGATCATGTCGAGCACGGTTCGCGGCTCACCGGGGGCGTGGCGGCGCACCAGCCGCCAGGCCGCCTGCGTCGCCAGCGCCGCCCACAGCGCGACCGCCCAGAAGCCGCTGAGGTCGCCGACCGCGGTGGCCCAGGCCAGCACGAGGGCGGAGCCGATCCACAGGGCGAGCCCCACCGGATCACGGCCGTCCGCAGCGGAGGCGGCGGCACGGCGGGCCCGCCGGCTGTCCAGCGACCAGACCTGTCCGCAGCGGGTGAACGCCAGGTAGATGGCCATGATGTGCAGGACGTTGTCGCCGCCGTCGCCCACGAACACGGAGCGGTTCTGTAGCGCCAGCACCCCGATCATGAACAGGATCGAGGCGGTACGGGTCCGCCAGCCGAGCAGCAGCATGACGCTGAACGCGATGGCGGCCGTGTAGACGACCTCGAACCACAGCCTGCTGTCGGACCACATCAGTAGGCTGAAGGCGTGGTTGGTGCCGATCAGGGTGCGGGCCATGTCCCAACTCCACGGGCTGCCCGGCCCGTAGAGCTCGTCGCGGTGCGGCCACTCGCGGAGCAGGAACAGCAGCCAGGTCAGCGAGAAGCCGATGCGGACGACCGCGGACTGGTAGGGCGCGATGGCGCTGCCGGTGATCCGCGACAGGCCGCGTGCGACCGTGCGGTCGGCGCCGCGCAGCAGCCCGGCGAACGGCGACGGTACGGGCGCGGTGGCCGGGCCGGTCGACGGGCGGCGGGCGGCGGTGGGCTGGTCGGTCACGTGAAGTCCTCGGGGCTGACGGCCCACCACGGAAGGACGCGGTAGTAGGTCCGGGTGTCGATCTTCTCCGTGCTCCACGGCGGGGCGCCCACCGCCGCGGTCGCCGAGCGCACCTGGACGCGCTGTACGTCGCCGCCGTTGAGGTGCGGACCGAAGCGGTGCGCCACGATCCGCAGGACGTAGGACTGGGCGAGGTCACCGCGCAGTCCGTTGGAGCGGTTCTGGTCGTCGTGCGTGTCGGTGTAGAAGGACCAGGCGCGGCGCAGTTCGTTCTGCTCGGTGTGGCTGGGGATCGGGTTGTGGCGTATCCGCGCGATGTCCATCGCGGTCAGGTCGACCCAGCCGGTGGTGACGAGGGTGCCGTCCGGCTTGCGCACTTCGGCGCGCGCCTGGACATCGCTGTTCTCCTGGAGCGGGTTGGGCGCGAACAGCTTCCAGTTCTGCTCGAACTCCGGATAGATGTAGCCGTTGATCGCCTGGGCGTACTTCTGGGAGAGCGTGTTCGTCGGGGCGACGTGCAGGAAGACCATCGCGAGGTGGACGGCGGCGCCCACCGTGACGGCCGCCACGGCGAGGGCGAGCACGATCCGCGAGGTCACCGAGAGACGGGATATCCCGCCCAGTTCCTCGGCACCGTCAGCGGTCCGCGCCGCGTCGCCCGCGGCGGTTCCGGCGTCGCCGGAGGCCGGGGGACCCACGGTGTCGGGTGGGCTGGACCCCGCTGTCTCGTCCGCCGCCCTGGACTCGGGTGGCTCCATGTCGTTCCCCGTCTCTTCGCTGTGGCCGTTCGCACCGGAACGGTACTCATGCCGCCGCCGGCAGGACAGGCCGTGCAGGTTTTCCACAGGGCGGTGCGGCCCCGGGGCGAGGGTTTTCCACAGCCCTGGATCAGCCTTGACACCCTACGTCGCCGGCTCCACCATTGAACCGAACGGTCGGTCGGGAGCAGGGAGGCTTCTGTGATGACCACGGCACCGGCGGCTGGCGCCGCCGACGAGACGGCACCCGCCGAGCTGGTGGCGGAGTTCGACGCGGTGGTGAGTGCGGACGGTCGCGTCGAGCCACGCGACTGGATGCCGGACGCCTACCGGACCACCCTGATCCGGCAGATAGCGCAGCACGCGCACTCCGAGATCATCGGCATGCAGCCGGAGGCCAACTGGATCACCCGGGCGCCCAGCCTGCGCCGCAAGGCCATCCTGATCGCCAAGGTGCAGGACGAGGCCGGGCACGGCCTGTATCTGTACGGAGCGGCCGAGACCCTGGGCGTCAGCCGCGAGGAACTGCTGGACAAGCTGCACTCCGGCCGCCAGCGCTACAGCTCGATCTTCAACTACCCCACCCTGACCTGGGCGGACATGGGCGCCATCGGCTGGCTGGTGGACGGCGCCGCGATCACCAACCAGGTGCCGCTGTGCCGCTGCTCGTACGGGCCGTACGCCCGGGCGATGGTGCGGGTGTGCAAGGAGGAGTCCTTCCACCAGCGCCAGGGCTACGAGCTGCTGCACACGCTGTCGCACGGCACCGAGGAGCAGCACGCGATGGCGCAGGACGCCGTCAACCGCTGGTGGTGGCCGTCGCTGATGATGTTCGGCCCGCCGGACGACGAGTCCGCGCACTCCGCGCAGTCCATGGCCTGGCGCATCAAGCGGCACTCCAACGACGAGCTGCGCCAGCGCTTCGTGGACATATGCGTCCCCCAGACCGAGGCGCTGGGCCTGACACTGCCCGACCCCGACCTGCGGTGGAACGAGGAGCGCGGCCGGTGGGACTTCGGGGCGATCGACTGGGAGGAGTTCCAGCAGGTGCTGCGGGGCAACGGCCCGTGCAACGAGCAGCGGCTGAACCAGCGGCGCACCGCCCATGAGGAGGGCGCCTGGGTGCGCGAGGCGGCCGCCGCGTACGCGGCCAAACAGCTGACGAGGACGGGCCAGGAGGCGATGGCGGTATGAGCGGCGAGAACACCGACTGGCCGCTGTGGGAGGTCTTCGTGCGCAGCAAGCGGGGACTGAGCCACAGCCACGCGGGCAGCCTGCACGCCCCGGACGCCACCATGGCGCTGCGCAACGCACGGGACCTGTTCACCCGGCGCGGCGAGGGCGTGTCGATCTGGGTGGTGCCCGCCGCCGCGATCACCGCCTCGTCCCCGGACGAGAAGGACCCGTTCTTCGAACCGGCGGCCGACAAGACGTACCGCCATCCGACCTTCTACACGATCCCGGAGGGGGTGAAGCACCTGTGACCACGACGACCGTGCCCACCACCGCGGCCCTGTCGCTCGCCGATGACGCGCTGGTGCTCTCCCACCGGCTGGGCGAGTGGATCGGTCACGCGCCGGCACTGGAAGAGGAGGTGGCGCTGGCCAACATCGCGCTGGACCTGCTGGGTCAGGCCCGCTTCCTGTACTCGATGGTGGGCGACGAGGACGAGTTGGCCTATCTGCGGGAGGAACGCGCCTTCCGCAACGTGCAGTTGGTGGAGCAGCCGAACGGCGACTTCGCCACCACGATCGCGCGCCAGCTCTACTTCTCCTGCTACCAGGGCCTGCTGTACGCGGAGTTGGCGGCGGTCGAGGGCGAACTGGCGGCACTGGCCGCGCGCGCGGTCAAGGAGGTGGCCTACCACCAGGACCACGCGGTGCAGTGGACACTGCGGCTGGGCGACGGCACGCCGGAGAGTCGGACACGGATGCAGCGCGCCCTGGACGCCCTGTGGCGGTACACCGGCGAGTTGTTCGCCCCGGTGGAGGGACTGCCGGTGGACCCCGCCGCGCTGCGCGAGCGCTGGCAGGACGCGGTCGGCGCGGTGATACGGCAGGCCACCTTGACCCAACCGGAGGGGCCGGACCACACCCCGTGGGCCGCTGGCGCCGGACGGCAGGGGATCCACACCGAGCCGTTCGGCCGGATGCTCGCCGAGATGCAGCATCTGCACCGCGCACACCCGGGAGCGTCATGGTGACCACGGTGCTGGAGGAGGAGCTACGGCGGATCGCGGGCAGCGTCCCCGACCCCGAACTGCCGGTACTCACCCTGGACGAACTGGGCGTGCTGCGCGGGGTGCGGGTCACCGGCCCCGGCCGGGTGGAGGTCGAGCTGACCCCGACCTACACCGGCTGCCCGGCGGTGGAGGCGATGGCGGCCGACATCACCGAGCGGCTCACGGAGCGCGGCATGGCGGAGGTGTCGGTACGGACCGTGCTGTCGCCGCCCTGGAGCAGCGACGCGATCAGCGCCGAAGGGCGCCGCAAGCTCGCGGAGTTCGGCATAGCGCCACCGCGACCGACCAGGGCGGGCGGGCCGGTGCCGTTGACGCTGTCGGTGCGCTGTCCGCACTGCGGCTCGCTGGACACCTCGCTGCTGAACCGCTTCTCGTCCACGGCCTGCAAGTCGCTGCGGCGGTGCGATTCGTGCGGTGAGCCCTTCGACCACTTCAAGGAGTTCTGATGGTGGCCGGTTCCGTCGCCCGGCACGGCGCCTTCCATCCACTGCGGGTGGCGGACGTCGAGCGGCTCACCGACGACGCGGTGGTGCTCACCTTCGAGGTGCCCGCCGAGTTGCGTGACGTCTTCCGCTTCGCGCCGGGCCAGCACATCGCGCTACGGCGGTACGCCAACGGCGGGGAGATACGCCGTACTTACTCCGTATGCGACCCGGCACCGGCTGCCGAGTCGGAGGGGCCGCGGCGGCTGCGGGTCGGGGTGCGGCTGGTGGAGGGCGGCGAGTTCTCCACCTACGCCCTCAAGGAGCTGGTGGCGGGTGAGACGCTGGAGGTGATGACCCCGGCGGGGCGGTTCGGGCACGCGCTGCCGCTGTCCGGTCCCGGGCACTATGCGGCGATCGTGGGCGGCAGCGGCATCACCCCGGTGCTGTCGATCGCCGCGACGGTACTGGAGCGGCAGCCGCAGGCACGCTTCTGTCTGATACGCAGCGACCGGTCCACGGCCTCGACGATGTTCCTGGAAGAGGTGGCCGACCTCAAGGACCGCTATCCGGACCGGCTCCAGCTCGTCCATGTGCTCTCCCGGGAGGAGCAGCAGGCCGGTCTGCCGACGGGACGGCTCGACCAGGAGCGGCTCACCGAGCTGCTGCCCGCGCTGTTGCGGCTGGAGAGCGTGGACGGCTGGTTCCTGTGCGGGCCGTACGGCCTGGTCGAGGACGCCGAGCGGGCGTTGCGCGGCCTCGGGGTGCCAAGGGCCCGGATCCACCAGGAGATCTTCCATGTGGACGAGGGCTCCGCGAAGGCCCCCGGCACGGCGGCGACCGGCAAGGCCACCGGCGCCACGATCAGTGCGACGTTGGATGGACGCGGCGGCAGCTGGCCCGCCCGGGAGGGGGAGTCGGTACTGGAGACAGTGCTGCGCAACCGCGCCGACGCGCCGTACGCGTGCAAGGGAGGGGTGTGCGGCACCTGCAGGGTGCGGCTGGTCGAGGGTGAGGTGCGGATGGACCGAAACTTCGCCTTGGAACCGGATGAGTTGGCGGCCGGATATGTGCTGGCCTGCCAGTCCCATCCGGCCACCGAGCGCGTGACGGTGGACTTCGACGCGTAAGGCGCGAGGCCGCCCACCTGGGAGTCCAACTCCCCGCGCTCCGGAGCCTGTTCAGTTGATAGAACCTGTTCTAACCTGACGCCCAGTCAGTAAGTGGTGCAGCGGCGGGAGGGGCGAGCAGTGGACTTCAGCTTCAGCGAGGAGCAGCAGGCCGCCGTGGAGGCGGCGCGCGCGGTCTTCTCGTCGGTGGCGCCCGACGCGGTACCCAGCCCGTCGCTGACGCCCGGTGCGGTCGCCGCCGACTTCGACCGCGCGCTGTGGCGCAGGCTCGCCGACGCCGATCTGCTGGGCCTGGTGCTCGACCCCGAGTACGGCGGCGCCGGACTCGATCCGGTCGCGCTGTGCCTGGTGCTGCGCGAGGCCGGGCGGGTGCTGGCACGCGTTCCACTGCTGGAGACCTGCGCCGCCGCACTGGCCGTCCAGACCTACGGCGAGGGCGAGTTGAAGGCGCGGCTGCTGCCCGCCGTCGGCCGCGGCGAGACCGTGCTCTCCGTCGCCGCCAGCGGCCGTACCGGGCACGAACCGGCCGAACTCGCCGTCACCGCAAGGGAGTCGAACGGAGCATGGCTGCTGGACGGGGCGCAGACCGCCGTGCCGTGGGCGCAGCAGGCCGATCACCTGCTGGTCCCGGCCCGTACCGCCGCCGACCGTACGGTGATCGCGCTGGTGCCCCGGGTGCACGAGGGTTTGGCCCTGGACGACCAGGTGTCCACCAACGGTGAGCGCTACGCGCGGTTGCGGCTGGACTCGGTGGCGGTCCCGGCCGGTGACGTGGTGACCGCTGCCGGGGCCTGGGAATGGCTGCGCGATCTGCTGGCCACCGGCACCTGTGCGCTGGCACTCGGGCTGGCCACCCGGGTGGTCGCCATGACCAGCGAATACACCGGTAAGCGCGAGCAGTTCGGGCATCCGATCGCGACCTTCCAGGCGGTCGCCGTACAGGCCGCGGACCGCTACATCGACACCCGCGCGATGGAGGTCACCCTCTGGCAGGCCGCCTGGCGGCTGAGCACCGGCACCGCGGGCCAACTGCCGGTCACCGCCGATGTGTCGGTGGCCAAGATCTGGGCCGCGGAAGGCGTGCGCCGCGTGGTACAGACCGCGCAGCACCTGCACGGCGGCTTCGGCGCCGACACCGACTACGCGCTGCACCGCTATCACGCCTGGGCCAAGACGCTGGAGTTGTCCCTGGGCCCGGCCGCCGCCCATGAGGAACGGCTGGGCGCGCTACTGGCCGCTCACACCGGGTGAGAGTTCGCCTCCGGCGCGGTGCTGTGAGCCTGCTGCCGCCAGGCCCCGGCACGAACCTCGTCGCGGGTGCGGTGCCCGCGGCCGAAGGCCGCTGATGGACGCCATGGCACCGCCGGACCGGCTCCCCCCGAAGCGGCTGCCCGCGTCGTGGCGGAGGGGACCTCCGTCCCGGCGTAGCCGCCATGCGTCCCTAGACGACCACCGCGGGGCCGCCGTGGTCGGTGACCAGCGGGCGGCCGGCCCGCTCCCAGGCGAGCATGCCGCCGTCCACGTTGACCGCGTCCAGCCCCTGGGCGATCAGATACTGGGCGACCTGTGCGGAGCGCCCGCCGACCCGGCACACCACATGCACCCGCTGGTCCGCCGGCACCTCGCCGAACCGGGCGACCAGCTCGCTCATCGGAATGTGCACCGCCTGCTCGGCGTGCCCGGCCGCCCACTCGTCGTCCTCCCGGACATCCAGCAGGAACCCGTCGGACGGCACGGCGGCGGCCTGCACCTCGGGCAGCGGGGCGAAGTTCATGGGTCAGCCTTTCCAGGGTCCTGGGGATCGATCCCGTTCCAACGTATCTCGTCGCCCCGGTCAGTCGGCGGCCGGACGCAGCAGCTCCGCCAGCCGCCGCTCCCGTTCCGCGACCTGGGCGAGCAGTTGCTCGGCGATCTCGTTGAGCAGCCCGTCCGGGTCCTCGGGGGCTATCTTCATCATCTGGCCGATCGCACTGGCCTCCAGTTCGGCGGCGACCGCCGCGAGCGCCTCCTTGCGCTCCGCCAGCCACTCAAGACGTGCGTAGAGTTCCTCCGCCTTGCTGGGCGCGGGCCGCTCAGCCGGGGGACCGGCCGCCCACTCCTCCGCGAGCGCGCGCAGCGCGGCCTCGTCCCCGTAGCCGTAGGCCTCGTTTACGCGGGCGATGAAGTCGCCCCGCCGCTTCTGCTCCGCCTCGTCCTGGGCAAGGTCGGGGTGGGCCTGGCGGACCAGTTCGCGGTAGAGGCGGCGGGCCTCCTCGCCGGGCCGGACCCGGCGCGGCGCCTGCGGGTCGTCCACCTGCCGCACGCCGTCGGAGCCCAGCAGCCCCTCGAACAGCTCCTCGACGCCCGGCATGGGCATCACCAGGGCGCGGGCCTCCCAGGCACGCGCGATGTCCTCGCGCTCACCGGTGTGCGCGGCGACCGCCTCGGCGATCAGCGCGTCCAGTTCGTCCAGCCTGGTGTACATGGGGCCGAGCCGCTGGTGGTGCAGCCGGGAGAAGTTCTCCACCTCGACCCGGAAGGTCTCCACCGCGATCTCGAACTCGATCAGCGCCTGCTCCGCGGCCCGCACCGCCTTCTCCAGGCGGTCCTCCGCACCCTGCTGCTCTGGCTGTACGCCCTCCGGGTTCATCACCCGCCCAGCCTACGAGGAGCCGCGCACCGGCCGTTCCACCGTCGCCCCGAACCGCCGTCCGGGGCGTACCGCGCGGACCGGCGTGAGCCGATGTCCGGAGCCATAGCGGCTCGCTTCCACCACGGGCGGTCAAACTCGGTATTTTCCCAACCTCCTGTGACGTTTCATGCTTGCCTTGTCAGGGCCGCCACTCCTTCGGCCGCCTCCCACAACGACCTCGGGTGCACGACGTTGGACAAGATGATCAAGCCGCTCGGCGAGCAGTCCCACGACGGACATCCGCCGCCCGACGGAATCGCCGCCCTGCTGCGGCTGGCCGTGGTCTGCGTCGACGCCGACGGGGACGTCTCCTACTGGAACCGGGGCGCGGAGGAGCTGTTCGGCCACCGCTGGGAATCCGTCTTCGGCCACCGCGCCAGGGGCTTGCTGCCCGCCCCCGCCGAACCGCCCGCGTCCGGCGACCGGGACGCCATCGAGATGCTGGACGGCCTGAGCGAGCCCCGGTGGTGCGGTGCCTTCCCGGTCACCGACCACGCCGGTGCGCTGCGCGACACGCTGTGGTGGTCGTACCGGACGGCCGAACCGGTCGGCAGCGGTCTGCTGGTGCTGGCCGCGCACGCCAAGCCGCTGCGCTCCGGCGCCCTGCGGCTGGCCATCGGCGACCGCATGCTGCCCTATGTGCTCGCCGAGACGGCGGCGGCGGACGGCGTCCGGCTCACGCCTCGGTTCACCCCCGCGCCCGACGAAGGCGCCGAGCCGCGGCTGACCATACGGCTGGCCGATGCACTGCCCCGGGTCAGCCCCGGGCGGCTGGACCGGATCACCCGGCAGATCGCCCGACTCGGCGCCCCCGCGCTCCAGATCGAGGGCAGCGCACCGCTCGCCGTCCTGCCGTACGAGGCGGGCCAGTCGTCGCGGACCGGTCGCCGTGGTGACCCCGCCGTGCCCGCCCGGCGGCGCGCCGAACTCCCCGCCGCGCCACGGCACCGCACCCGCAAAAGGCCGCCCCTCACCCCCGTACCGCCACCCGGCTTTCCGTCGCCCGCGCCCGGCGGGGTGCTGGACCAGCAGCTCGCGCTGCTCCGGGAGACCGGTGCGCGGGTCGGTACCACCCTCGAACCCGAGACCACGGCGGCCGAGTTGTGCTCGGTGGCGGTGCCGCGGTTCGCCGACTTCGCCAGTGTGCTCATCGTCGACGACCTCTTCTCCGACGCCCTGCGCGACGGCTCGCCGTCCGGGCGGGGCAGGGACCGGACCGTCACCGTGCGCAGACTGGCGGTGTCCGGCAACTGCGCCGGTACGTCGTGGGATTCCATGGTGCCGGAGGGCGAGTTGTTCTCGTTGCCCGCGGGACCGAGCGGGCAGGCGTCCGGGCTGGCCGAACCGCTGCTGGTGCCGGTGGTGGATCCGGCGCTGGCCGAGGACGTGGCCGCCGATCTGGGCGCCGCGGCCCTCGGCGATCTGCTCGCCGGGCGTTCGATACTGGTCACCCCGCTCATCGCACGCGGTGTGGTGCTGGGCCAGATGCGGTTCGTACGGGACCCGGACCGGCGGCCGTTCGACGCCAAGGACGCCGCGACCGCGGTGGAGTTCGCCGCGCGCGGCGCCGTGCACCTGGACAACGCGCGGTTGCACCGGCTGGAGTCGCGCGCCGCCGCCACCTTGCAGCGCAGCATGCTGCCGAGTAGTCCGCCGCGTATCCCCGGCGTGCGGATCGCCCACCACTACCGTCCGGGCGACCGCCAGGCGCAGGTCGGCGGCGACTGGTTCGACGCCATCCAACTCCCCGGCGGCCGAGTGGCGTTGGTGGTCGGCGACGTGATGGGGCACGGGCTGCTGAGCGCCGCGGTGATGGGCCAGTTCCGCACCGCCGTACAGACCATGGCCGCGCTCGACCTGCCGCCCGCGCAGCTGCTGCGCCACCTGGACAACCTGGCGCACCGGCTCGGCACCACGGACCACCTCGCGACCTGTGTCTACGCGGTGTACGACCCGATCCACCGCACCCTGTCGGTGGCCAACGCGGGCCACATCCCGCCGGTGCTGGCCCGGCACGACGGGCGCAGCGAACCGCTGCGGATCCCGGAGGGGGCGCCCATCGGCGTCGGTGGGGTGCCGTTCGAGACGGTGGAGATCCCGGTGCCGGACGGGAGTTGGCTGGTGCTGTGCACCGACGGCCTGGTGGAGGTGCGCGGGCAGGGCATAGACGCGGGGCTGGCCGCGCTGTGCGCCAACGTCATCGAGCCGCAGCAGACGCCCGAGGACGTGTGCAACCAGATCCTCAGCAAGGTGCACTACGAGGAGCGCGGCGACGATGTGGCGCTGCTCGTGGCGCGGTTCGAGGGCATTGCGCCGCAGGACGTCGCCGAACGGCGGCTGCGGCTCGACCACTCGGAGGTGCGCACGGCGCGTGCGTTCACCCGTAAGCAGCTCGCCGACTGGGGGCTCGGCCAACTCGGCGACCTCGCGGAGCTGTTGGTCAGCGAGCTGGTGACCAACGCGCTGCGGGTGGCCGGTCATGAGGTGCATCTTCGGCTGATGCGGGTGGGCAAGCTGCTGGTCGAGGTCAGCGACGACGACCACAACCTGCCGCAGTTGCGGCGCGCGGACGAGGACGACGAGGACGGCCGGGGGCTCGCCCTGGTCAGCAACCTCTCCCACCGCTGGGGGACGAGCCGCCAGGCGGTGGGAAAGGTGGTGTGGTTCGAACTTCCGCTGCCGTCGGCCTAGTCGGGGGCGCCCCGAGCCCCTCGGGGCGTCAGACCGCGACGGCCTCTTCCATCTCCTCTTCCGTTTCCTCTTCCGCCTCGATGGCCGTGACCGCCACGGCCTCCTCGGCGACGCGCCGGCGGCGTTCGGTGAGAGCCGCCGCGACCACCGCCAGGGCGCCGACGGCCAGCCATACGACCAGCGTGAGGACGTTGCCGCCCAGGCCGCGGCTGCCGAAGTAGACCAGGTCGCGGGCGCCTTCGATGAACCCGGCGCCGTTCCAGAAGGCGTGCAGCGCGCCGAAGAACCCGTTCTGCAACTCGGGCCGGAAGATGCCGCCGGAGCTGGTGAAGTTCAGCATGACGAACAGCACCATCACCCCCAGCGTGGTCCAACGCTTGAGGAAGGTGTGCAGACCGGTTCCGACCAGCAGGATTCCGGCCGAGTACAGCCAGACCAGCCCCCACACGCCGGGCAGCCCGTGGTCGACGATGTGGAAGACCGGACCGGCGAACAGGGCGCCGACCGCGCTCACCGCCAGCGACATCCCGACGGCCAGCAGTGCCCGTATCCGCATCGGCAGCACCGCGCCCGCCCCGCCGATCACCGCGACCGAGGCGTAGGAGCCGATGCTCACCGCGACCAGCAGGAAGAACAGCCCCTGCCCGGTGGGGTCGTGCGGTGCGGGCGGGACCACGTCGGTGACCTTCAGCGGCGCGCCCTGCCGGGCGGCGACCGGGGTGAAGACCTTCTCCACGGCCGAGGCGTTGGTATCGGAACCGGCCGAGGCGACCAGCAGTTCCGGCTGCGCACCACCGGCCACGTACGCGCCGAAGACCTGCCGGTCCTCCAGCAGCCGCACCGCGTCGAGGCGGGACGGCACCGTCCGTACGTCGAGCGCTTCACCGGCCTTGTCCTGGAGGGTCTGCGCCATCACCAGTTGTGCGGGCGCCCGTCCGACGACGGCGACCGGCAGATGGTGCGGAGCCGGATCGCCGAAGGCGCCCAGGTAGCCGAGGCCCATGCCGACGCACATCAGCAGGGGGGTCAGCAGATGGGTGAGGACATGGCGGATCGCGCCAGGCTGTGTGTTCCCGGTCATCGGTGGGGCCTCCGAGGAAACTGGTTGGCTTTTGCAACGACATTCACGTTGTACTATACAACCATCTGAAGGGAGAACCACCATGCCGCCCAACCGGGACGAATCCGTCGAGACGATCCAGCGCGAACTGACCGCCTTCGCTCGGCGCGCCAGGGCGACGGCCGCCCGTATGCACCCCGAGTTGTCGCTGGTCTCCTTCACCCTGCTGGCACACCTCGCCGACCAGCAGGGATGCCGGGCGACGGACCTGGCGGCGCACTACCTGCTGGACAAGTCCACGGTCAGCAGGCAGGTCGCGGCGCTGGAGAAGCTGGGTTTCGTGGAGCGCCGCCCCGACCCGGACGACCAGCGGGTGCAGGTGCTGCACCCCACATCGCTGGGGTACGAGACCCTGGCGTCGGTAGCGGCCAGCCGCCGGGCGGTCTTCCGCGAGCGCCTCGCGGACTGGTCACAGGAGGATCTGGCGCGGTTCGCGGAGTACCTGGAGCGGTACGGGCGCACATCCGTGCGTCCTGAGTCCTGAAAGTGCGCGCGCCCCGGGACGGAAGGGCCTTCCCGGGGGCAAGCCCCCAAGCCCCGAGCACCCACGCCCGCAGGGAGGGTCAGGCGGCCGGGCCGCGGGGGCACGGCGGGGCCTCCGGCATGTGCTTCGCGGCCCAGTCGGCGAGTTCGTTCATCGCGGGGGCCAACGCGTCGCCCGCGGAAGTGAGTTCGTAGCTCACCCGCAGCGGCGGACCTTCGTCCACCTGGCGCACCAGCAGCCCGGCACCGGCGAGTTCGGTGAGACGGTCCGAGAGCATCCGTTCACTGATCCCGGGGATGGACCGGCGCAGCTCGGCGAAGTGCGAGCGGCCGTTGCTCATGAGCACGGCGATGATCACGCCGGTCCACCGCTTGCCGAGCAGCGCGAACACCCGCGTGATGCCTTGGTCGACCGCGCTGCATTCCTGGGGGACCACCATGCCCTCCATCGTACCCCCCTCCCCGTTAGGGGCTGCAGTTTTGTTAGTAGGTGTGGTATCTATAGCTGACGTACGGATTTCAACTTCCTTGTCGGAGGTACCCCCCATGGCCACCCTGCTGCACCTTGACTCGTCCCTGTACCCGCAGGGTTCGGCATCCCGCGATGTCACCGCCACCTTCCGCAAGGAGTGGGAGGCCCAGCACCCGCACGGCAAGGTCATCTACCGCGACCTCGCCGTCGAACCGCTGCCGCACCTGGAGACGGACGCCGCCCTGGCCGGTTTCACCGCGCCCGACCAGCGCACCCCCGAGCAGTCCGCCGCCTTCGTGCTGCGCGACCAGCTCGCCGCCGAGCTGGAGGAGGCCGACGCCGTCCTCATCGGCGCGCCGATGTACAACTTCACCATTCCCTCCACCCTGAAGGCCTGGCTGGACCAGGTGATCATCATGGGCCGCACCGCGGGCGAGAAGCCGACCGCCGCCGGTACCCCGGTGGTCGTGGTGGCCAGCCGTGGCGGCTCCTACGCGCCCGGCACGCCCCGGGAGGGCTTCGAGTTCGTCCAGACCTACCTGGAGAAGGTGCTGGGCGGCATGCTCGGCCTTGAGGTCGAGTTCATCGTTCCGGAGCTGACGCTGGCCCGCACCAACCCGGCGATGGCCGACCTGATCGAGCTGGCCGACGCCTCCAAGGCCAAGGCGCACGAGGACGCGGCCACCAAGGCCAAGGAACTGGTCAGCCGCCTGGCCGCCTGAGCCCGCCGGCCCGTACGGGAGCTGATCCCCGGCGGGCCACACGGGGTCGGGCCCGCCCCCCCCCGGGGCGGGAGCGGCCGACCCCGTTCCGCTTTCTGCCGGTTACAGCTGGACGCCGTAGTCGCCGGCTATTCCGGCGAGCCCTGAGGCGTAACCCTGGCCGATGGCGCGGAACTTCCAGTCGCCGCCGCTGCGGTACAACTCACCGAAGACCATGGCGGTTTCGGTCGAGGCGTCCTCGGTCAGGTCGAAGCGGGCCAGCTCCCTGCCGTCGGCCTCGTTGACCACCCGGATGAACGCGTTGCGGACCTGGCCGAAGTTCTGGGCGCGCGCCTCGCCGTCGTAGATCGAGACCGGGAAGACGATCCGCTCGATCTCGGGAGAGACGGCCGAGAGCTTCACCCTGACCGACTCGTCGTCGCCCTCGCCCTCACCGGTGAGGTTGTCACCGGCGTGCTCGACCGAACCGTCCGCGCTGCGGAGGTTGTTGAAGAAGACGAAGTGCCCGTTGGACGGCACCTTCCCGGACGCGTCCAGCAGCAGCGCGCTCGCGTCGAGGTCGAAGTCGCTGCCCGTGGTGGTCCGTACGTCCCAGCCCAGTCCGACGGTGACCGCGGCCAGGCCCGGGGCCTCCTTGGTCAGCGAGACATTGCCGCCCTTGCTGAGGCTGACGCCCATGGATCTCCTGCGCAATCCGGCGCGGGCCACGCCACTTGACGATTACTTTGCCCTGTAGGCTCAACGGGCTTGCCGCGCAAGGCGTTCCCGGCCGCCACCCCTCCTTCGGGGGGTGCTTCCCTCAGACCTGCGAGGTATGCCGGACCCGGGGTCAACCAGAAGGCGTACACCCCGTTTGCACCACAGGTGGACGCAATCGGGCCGGGAAGCGGGAACGCTTGGAGGTGACCAGGACGCTCCCGCGGACCGCGAAAGGACCCCTCATGCCCCCCAAGGCGAGCCTCGTAACGGCCGTCACCCTCGGTGCCGTCGGCCTCGGCAGCCTGGCGGTCATCGGCGGCCCCGGCGCCGTCGACTGGTTCAGGGGAAGGCATGTGCAGCAGGCCTCGTACGACAACGGCCGGGTCGCCAAGTCGGACCGCGCCTCGATGCCCCGCTGGCTGCCGGACACCGCGACCGCGGTCCACTACCGGATGTCCACCACCGGCGGCGACCGTCTGCTGAAGGCCACCCTCTCCGAGTCCAGGCTCCCGCACGGCTGCAAGCCGGGCGGCACCCAGGCCCGCGCCCATCTGAGGGCCTCCTGGTTCCCCAAGGGCACCGACCACAAGCCCCAGGCCACCTGCGGCGGCACGTACAACGCCGTGCTGAGGGGCAAGGAGCTGTACGCCTGGCAGGACAACGCCTCCTGGGTCGCCGCCCACAAGACCCCCCGCGAACACGCACCGTCCACGGGCCATCACCACCACAAGCAGAAGGCGCACTGACGGCTCGGACCGGGAAACGACCCCGCAGCGACCCGGACGAACGCGACGGGCGGCAGCGGAACGGGACAAAGAAAAGGTCCCCCTACGAATCCGTAGAGGGACCTGTTGTGCGCGAGGGGGGAGTTGAACCCCCACGCCCTTGCGGGCACTGGAACCTGAATCCAGCGCGTCTGCCTATTCCGCCACCCGCGCATTGGGTGTTGTCAGTTGATTCTGCCACACTCTCCGAGGCGCCCGGTCCGCTGGACCGGTCTTCCGGGGCTTGTGTGGCGCGCCTTCCGACATGCAGAACATTAGCACGTGCCGGAGGGTGGATTCACATCCGTTTCCCGGCCCCGGGAGAGGGGAACCCTCGGCACTTGCGGGACACTGGCCGGGGGCGCATCTACCATCCCTGTGAAGACACCGGCGGCGCGGTGCGGCGAACCGGACAGAGCGCGTCCCAGGGCGTCCCCACCATGGGATCCGGGAACTCTGTGAGGGTCGACACTGTTGTAGTCGGTAGCCAAGGGGAACCACTAGTTTCCCCGCCGCGTGGATACGATCAGTAAGCAGTACGACAACGCAGACACGTCAACGTACGAGAACGTCTAGGAGGGAGGTGCCCCGTGGGAGTACTGAAGCGCTTTGAGCAGCGACTCGAAGGGCTCGTCAACGGCACCTTCGCCAAGGTGTTCAAGTCCGAGGTCCAGCCGGTCGAGATCGCGGGCGCGCTCCAGCGGGAGTGCGACAACAACGCGACGATCTGGAACCGCGAGCGCACGGTCGTCCCCAACGACTTCATCGTGGAGCTGAGCACCTCGGACTACGAGCGGCTCAGCCCGTACGCGTCGCAGCTCGGCGAGGAGCTCTCCGGCATGGTCCGGGACTACGCCAAGCAGCAGCGCTACACCTTCATGGGACCGATCAAGGTCCACTTGGAGAAGGCCGACGACCTCGACACCGGCCTGTACCGGGTGCGCAGTCGCACCCTCGCCTCCAGCGAGTCCCAGCCGCACCCCGCCGAGCCCCGAGGGCACTTCGGCGGGCCGACGCCGACGCAGGCCGGGCAGGCCCCGCAGCGTCCGGGCGGCTACGGCTTCCCGCCGCCGCCCGCCAGTGCGCCGCCGATGCCGCCCAGCCCGCCCGGTGCCGGACGCCCCGGCGGCGCCCCGGTCACCAGGCTGCCGGGCACCGGCGACCCCTCGGCGAGCACCCGGCGCTGGATCGAGATCAACGGCAACCGCCACCAGATCTCCCGGCCGACCCTGGTGCTCGGCCGCAGCACGGAGGCGGACGTACGGATCGACGACCCCGGAGTGTCGCGCCGCCACTGCGAGATCCGAGTCGGAACGCCGAGTGTGATCCAGGATCTGGGGTCGACAAACGGAATCGTGGTGGACGGGCAGCACACCCAACGCGCTACGCTCCGCGACGGCTCGCGCATCGTCGTGGGCAGCACCACCATCGTGTACCGGCAAGCCGAAGGGTGAAGCGGGGAGAATGTCAGAGCTGACCCTGACGGTCATGCGGTTGGGTTTCCTCGCCGTGCTGTGGCTGTTCGTCATCGTGGCCGTACAGGTCATCCGTAGTGATCTGTTCGGCACCAAGGTCACCCAGCGCGGGACCCGCCGTGCCGCGGGCGCGGAGCAGCGGCCACCGCAGCAGCGCCAGCAGCAGCCACAGGCCCAGCAGGGCCGGAACAACCGCCAGCGGCGCGGCGCGCCGACCAAGCTGGTGGTCTCCGAAGGGTCGCTTACGGGTACGACGGTCGCACTGCAGGGCCAGACGATCACCCTCGGTCGGGCGCATGACTCGACGATCGTGCTGGACGACGATTACGCGTCCTCCCGGCATGCCAGGATCTATCCGGACCGCGATGGTCAGTGGATCGTCGAGGACCTCGGATCCACCAACGGCACCTATCTGGACCGCACGCGGCTCACCACACCGACGCCGGTTCCGCTCGGTGCCCCGATCCGCATCGGCAAGACCGTCATCGAGCTGCGGAAGTAGTCGCGCAATGGGCGAGCGAATGAGGCAGGGTGGCCTCGGCAGGCTCATCAACGGAGGGTGGGGACGTTGCGGATGTACCCCGAGCCGACCGGCGAGGTGCGCATGAGTCTGTCCCTGCGCTTCGCCGCCGGATCCCACAAGGGCATGATCCGGGAGGGCAACGAGGACTCCGGCTACGCCGGTCCCCGGCTGCTCGCCATCGCGGACGGCATGGGTGGCCAGGCGGCCGGTGAGGTCGCCAGTTCCGAGGTGATCTCCACCCTCGTCACGCTCGACGACGACATCCCCGGCTCCGACATCCTCACCTCGCTCGGTACCGCCGTGCAGCGCGCCAACGACCAGTTGCGGGTGATGGTCGAGGAGGACCCGCAGCTCGAAGGCATGGGCTGCACACTGACCGCGATGCTGTGGACCGGCCAGCGGCTCGGTCTGGTGCACGTCGGCGACTCGCGCGGCTATCTGCTGCGGGACGGTGTGCTCACCCAGATCACCCAGGACCACACCTGGGTGCAGCGGCTGGTCGACGAGGGCCGGATCACCGAGGAGGAGGCCGGTACGCATCCGCAGCGTTCGCTGCTGATGCGGGCGCTGGACGGGCGCGGCCAGGTCGAGCCCGACCTGTCGATCCGCGAGGTGCGGGCGGGTGACCGTTATCTCATCTGCTCCGACGGCCTGTCCGGGGTGGTCAGCCACCAGACGCTGGAGGAGACGCTCGCCAGCTACCAGGGTCCGTACGAGACGGTTCAGGAGCTGATCCAGCTCGCGCTGCGCGGCGGCGGCCCGGACAACATCACCTGCATCGTGGCGGACGTCCTCGACGTGGAGGACGGCGACAGCCTCGCCGGGCAGTTCAACGAGAGCCCGGTGGTGGTCGGCGCGGTCGCCGAGAACCAGCACGCGCTGCACGACCCCAGTCACCTGCAGACCCCGGCAGGCCGAGCCGCGGAGCTCGGCCGTTCCGTACCGCAGCAGTCCCCGTCCCCCGAGGGCGCGTTCGGCCCGCCGGACAGCGGCGAGCCGGTGGGCGCCCCGCCGATGGGCAGCTTCGGGCCGTACGACGAGACGGCCGCCGAGGGGCACGCCAAGCCGAAGCGCAAGCGCAAGTGGCTCAAGCGCTCGGCCATCACCGTGGTGGTGCTCGCACTGATCGGCGGTGGTGTCTACGGCGGCTACCAGTGGACCCAGAGCCAGTACTACGTGGGCGCCAACGGCGACCACGTGGCCGTTTACCAGGGCATCAGCCAGAACCTGCTGGGGATGGACCTGTCCAAGGTCCACCAGGACTACCCGCAGATCGAACTCAAGTACCTGCCGAGCTACCAGCGCACCCAGGTGCAGGGCACCATCGCCACCGACAACCTGGACCAGGCCACGCAGAAGGCGGACGACCTGGGCAAGCAGGCCGCGATCTGCAAGGCGGTGGCCGACGCCAAGTCCAAGCCCGCCAGCGGTGCCTCCGGAAACCCGGCGGGCAAGCCGGGCGACACCAAGGGCGGCTCGCCCAGCCCCGACCCCAGCCGCTCCGCCGAACTCCCGCACACCACGAACAACACGACAAAGACGTCGCAGACCACCCAGTCCGCTCCGTCGCCCGGCCCAACGCTCTCGGTGGAAGACCAGAACCTGGCCAAGCAGTGCGACGGCGGGACGCAATAGCAGGAGGGGGCGGCCTGCCGTGAGCACTGTCACCAACACGACCACGATCTCCTCGATCGGGGCGCCGAACCGTCGCAACACCGAACTGGTGCTGCTGCTGTTCGCCGTGGCGATCCCGGTGCTGGCGTACGCCAACGTCGGCCTGGCCAAGGACGGTTCGGTCCCCGGCGGAATGCTCGGCTACGGACTCGGGCTCGGACTGCTGGCCGCGGTGGCGCATCTGATGGTGCGCAGGTTCGCGCCGTACGCCGATCCGCTGATGCTGCCGATCGCCACCCTGCTCAACGGGCTCGGCCTGGTCTTCATCTACCGGCTCGACCTGGAACCGTCGATCACCACCAGAGGCCTGGGCGGCCCGAAGGCGCCTGGGCAGCTGATCTGGTCGGCGCTGGCGGTGGCGATCTTCATCGGCATCCTGGTGCTGCTCAAGGACCACCGCATCCTCCAGCGCTACACCTACATCTCGGGCGCGGTGGCACTGGTACTGCTGGTCGCCCCGGTGTTCTTCCCGGCGATCAACGGCTCCAAGCTGTGGATCGTCATCCCCGGAGTGGGCTCGATCCAGCCCGGGGAGTTCGCGAAGATCATCCTGGCGGTGTTCTTCGCGGGCTACCTCATGGTCAAGCGGGACGCGCTCGCCCTGGCCAGCCGCCGTTTCATGGGTCTGTACTGGCCGCGCGGCCGGGACCTCGGCCCGATCCTGGCGATCTGGGCGCTGAGCATGATGATCCTGGTCCTGGAGGACGACCTGGGATCCACGCTGCTGTACTTCGGCCTGTTCGTGGTGATGCTGTACGTCGCCACCGAGCGGACCAGCTGGGTGATCTTCGGACTGCTGCTGGCGTCCGGCGGTGCCACGGCGGTCGGCATGACCTCCGGGCACGTCAAGGTGCGCATCCAGAACTGGCTCGACCCGTTCGCGGGCGTCGCCCAGCACGGTGCCACCGAGGCCGCGCAGGTGCTGTGGTCCTTCGGCTCCGGCGGAGTGCTGGGGTCCGGGCTCGGCCAGGGGTTCTCCCGGCTGATCGGCGGCATCGGCGCCAAGAGCGACTACATCCTGGCCACCGTCGGCGAGGAGCTGGGCCTGGCCGGACTGATGGCGGTGCTCCTGCTGTACGGTCTGCTCATCGAGCGCGGAGTGCGCACCGCGCTGGCCGCCCGTGATCCGTTCGGCAAGCTGCTGGCGATCGGGCTGTCCAGTGCCATGGCGCTCCAGGTGTTCGTGGTCGCGGGCGGGGTCACCGGCCTCATCCCGCTGACCGGTATGACCATGCCGTTCCTGGCACAGGGCGGTTCCTCCGTGGTCGCCAACTGGGCGCTGGTCGCGATCCTGGTGCGGATCAGCCACACCGCGCGCCGCCCGGCGCCCGCGCCCGCCCCGTCCCCCGACGCCGAGCCGACCCAGGTGGTCCGACTGTGAACAAGCCCCTGCGCAGGGTCGCGATCTTCTGCGGCCTGCTGGTCTTCGCCCTGCTGCTCCGGGACAACTGGGTGCAGTTCGTGCAGGCCGACTCGCTGAAGAACGACCCGCACAACCGCCGCGTGATGATGCAGGAGTACGCGCAGCCGCGCGGCGACATCATCGTGGACGGCAAGCCGATCACCGGCTCCACCACGGTCAGCGGCAGTGACTTCAAGTACAAGCGCACCTACACCGACGGTCCGATGTGGGCGCCGGTGACCGGTTTCGCGTCGCAGGCGTTCGGCTCCAACGCGCTGGAGAGCATCGAGGACAAGATCCTCACCGGCCAGGACGACCGGCTGTTCTTCAACCGCACGATCGACATGCTCACCGGCAAGAAGCAGCAGGGCGGCGACGTCGTCACCACGCTGAACGCCAAGGCGCAGGCCGCCGCGTACAACGGGCTGGGCAACAAGAAGGGCGCCGTCGCCGCCATAGACCCGCAGACCGGCAAGATCCTGGCGCTGGTCAGCACGCCGTCGTACGACCCGGGCAGCATCGCCGGGATGTCCAACCAGGACAAGCAGAACTGGACGAACCTCAAGCCGAACGACCCGGACAGCGTCATGATCGACAAGGCGCTGCGGCAGACCTACCCGCCGGGCTCCACCTTCAAGGTGGTCACCGCCGCCGCGGCGCTGGAGAACGGCCTGTACTCCCGCATCGACCAGCCGACCAACTCCCCGCTGCCCTACACCCTGCCGAACACCACCACCGAGCTGAAGAACGAGGGGAACATCCCCTGCCAGAACGCCACGCTGCAGGTGGCGCTGCAGTACTCCTGCAACACGGTCTTCGGCAAGATCGGCGCCGACCTCGGCAAGGACAAGATGCTGGCGCAGGCGAAGAAGTTCGGCTTCGACCAGACCATCGACACCCCGGTCCGGTCCGCGGCCAGCAACTTCCCGACCTCGATGGACAAGCCGCAGACCGCGCTGTCGTCCATCGGCCAGTTCGACACCGCCGCCACCCCGCTGCAGATGGCGATGGTCGCCTCCGCGGTGGCCAACGACGGCAAGCTGATGCAGCCGTACATGGTCGACCAGCTGCGGGCGCCGAACCTGAACGTGATCGAGCAGACCCAGCCCAAGGAGTTCAGCCAGGCGATGTCGCCGGCGACCGCGCAGAAGCTCCAGCAGATGATGGAGACCGTGGTCTCGGACGGTACCGGCACCATGGCCAAGATCCCCGGCGTCACTGTCGGTGGTAAGACCGGTACTGCGCAGCACGGCATCAACAACAGCGCGCTGCCCTACGCCTGGTTCATCTCCTACGCCAAGACCGCGCAGGGCTCCCCGGTCGCCGTCGCCGTGGTGGTCGAGGACGGCAACGCCAACCGGGACGACATCTCCGGTGGCGGTCTGGCCGCGCCGATCGCCAAGAGCGTGATGGAGGCCGTACTGAACAAGTGACTCCGGTCACGTCCAGCTGCCGGGCTAGCTGCGTTTCCGCACGTCGCGGTACCAGTCCTATATCGGCTTGTGGTGAGGGCCAGGATCGCCGCGGCATGGCCGGTACCGTAAGCCCGAGCAGAACGCAGCCGAACGCCGCAAAAAAGGGAGAGGCTGGAAGACTATGGATGAGCCGCGTCGCCTCGGCGGCCGGTACGAGCTGGGCTCGGTGCTCGGCCGTGGTGGCATGGCCGAGGTCTACCTCGCCCATGACTCCCGCCTTGGCCGCACCGTGGCTGTGAAGACGCTGCGGGCGGACCTCGCCCGTGACCCGTCGTTCCAGGCCCGGTTCCGCCGGGAGGCCCAGTCGGCCGCCTCGCTCAACCATCCGGCGATCGTCGCGGTCTACGACACCGGCGAGGACTACGTCGACGGGGTCTCGATCCCGTACATCGTCATGGAGTACGTGGACGGCTCCACGCTGCGTGAGCTGCTGCACAGCGGGCGCAAGCTGCTGCCGGAGCGGTCGCTGGAGATGACGGTCGGAATCCTCCAGGCGCTGGAGTACTCGCACCGCAACGGCATCGTGCACCGGGACATCAAGCCCGCGAACGTGATGCTCACCCGGACCGGCCAGGTCAAGGTGATGGACTTCGGCATCGCCCGGGCCATGGGCGACTCCGGCATGACCATGACGCAGACCGCGGCGGTCATCGGCACCGCCCAGTACCTCTCGCCCGAGCAGGCCAAGGGCGAGACCGTGGACGCGCGCTCCGACCTGTACTCCACCGGCTGTCTGCTCTACGAGCTGCTCACCGTGCGGCCGCCGTTCGTCGGCGACTCCCCGGTGGCCGTCGCGTACCAGCACGTGCGCGAGGACCCGCAGCCGCCGAGCGCGTTCGACCCCGAGGTCACGCCGGAGATGGACGCCATCGTCCTCAAGGCGCTGACCAAGGACCCGGACTACCGCTACCAGAGCGCCGACGAGATGCGGGCCGACATCGAGGCGTACCTCGACGGCCAGCCGGTCGCCGCCACCGCCGCGATGGGCGCGGTCGGCTACGGCTACGGAGGTGGCTCGTACAGCGACGGCGCGCCGACCACCGCGCTGCCGCCGCAGGACGGTGGCCCCAAGACGTCGATGATGCCGCCGCTGAGCGACGACGACGGCTACGGCGGCGGGTACGACGACCGGCCCGGGCGCCGCCGTCAGAAGAAGAGCCGCACCTCCACGGTGCTGCTGGTGTTCGCGGCCATCCTGGTGCTGATCGGCGCGATCTTCATCGGCAAGTCGCTGTTCTCGGGGAGCAGCGCCTCAAGCAAGGTGGACGCCCCCAACCTGGTGGGCCAGTCGCTCCAGGACGCCCAGACCTCGGCGGGCAACGTCGGGCTGAAGGTGGTCAGGAGCGGCGAGGACTACTGCCCCAAGTACGACAAGGGGCAGGTGTGCACCCAGACCCCGTCCGCGGGTACACCGGTGAACAAGGACCAGACGATCAGCGTCGTGCTCTCCAAGGGCGCCCAGCCGATCGACGTCCCCGACGAGACCGGCAAGTCCTTCAACGACGCCCAGCAGGACCTGCAGTCCAAGGGCTTCACCAACGTCCAGGAGAAGCAGGACGACGGCACCTCCGGTAAGGACCCCGGAACGGTCCTCGACCAGAACCCGTCACCTGGCTCAAAGGCGGACAAGGGCGCCACGATCACGCTGACGGTCGCCAAGGCGCCGACGACGAGGACCGTGCCCAACGTCACCAACAAGCAACTGGCCGACGCGCAGGCGCAGTTGCAGAGCATCGGCTTCAAGGTCCAGGTCCAGAACCAGCAGTCGACCCAGCCGCCGAACACGGTCATCAGCCAGAGCCCCGGCCCCGACAACCAGGCGCCGATCGGCTCGACGGTCACCCTGACCATCGCCCAGGCTCCCACCCCGCAGACGCTGCCCGCGGACATCGTGGGCAAGAAGCTGAAGGACGTGCAGTCGGAGCTGTCCGGGCTGAACCTCCAGCTCTCGGTCTCCGGCCCGAACGACGACAAGGCCATCGTGGTGGGCAGCAACCCGCAGCCCGGCAGCCAGGTCACCCAGGGCCAGGCCGTCACCCTCCAGACCATGGACGCCCCGGGCGGCGGCGGCAACGGCAACAACGGCGGCGGCTGGTTCGGCGGCACGTTCGGCTGACGCCGTGGAACTGATACGGCAGGGGCCGCGGACGGTGATCGTCCGCGGCCCCTGCCGTTGGTCGTTGGTCAGCCCAGCTCCGCCGGAGGCGTTCGCTTGCTGTCGACCTTCTGGGTGCGGACCAGTTCGCCCCAGACGATGTAGCGGTACTCGGAGGTGAAGACCGGGGTGCAGGTCGTCAGGGTGATGTAGCGGCCAGGACCGGTCTTGCCGGACTCTTTGGGGATCTGGTCGATGACGTGCACGTTGTACTTCGAGGTCTGGTTGAGGATGTCGTAGACCTTGTAGACGTACCAGGTGTCCCTGGTCTCGAAGACGATCGCGTCGCCGTCCTTGATCTTGTCGATGTTGTGGAACTTGGCGCCGTGGCCGTCCCGGTGGGCGGCGAGGGTGACGTTGCCGGTCCTGTCCCACGGCATCGCGGACTTCACCGGGTCCGTGTAGTACCCGGCGACGCCCTCGTTCAGCACGTCGACCGAGGTGCCCTTCTTCACCAGCACCTCGTAGTTCCTGCCCATCGCCGGGACGTGCAGGAAGCCGATGCCGTCAGCGGTGTCCAGCGGTCCGGGCGGGCCGCCGCCGGTCTGCTGCTGCGCCCAGTGCCGGCGGACCTGGTCGGCTTCCTTCTGCGCCTGGCGGTCGGCTATGACGTTCGTCCACCACAGCGAGTAGACGACGAACAGTCCGAGCACCAGTCCGGCGGTGATGAGCAGTTCACCGATGACGCTGATGGTGGTGGCGATCCTGCCGCGACCGCGTCGGCGCCGGTGGGTCGCGGGCGCGACCTGGCTGTCGTTCTCGTGCTCGGTGGTAGCCACCGGTCACCCCGTTCTGTGTACGAGTTGCTGTTCCGCGCTCATCCGCCGAGCAGTGCGTCCGGTTTGCCTTCGCTGCGTGGCCGGGAGTCGACCATCTTGCCCCACACGATCATGCGGTAGGTGCTGGTGAACTCGGGGGTGCAGGTGGTGAGCGTGATGTAGCGGCCGGGCTTGGTGAACCCGGAGCCGACCGGGATCGGTTGGATCACCCCGACGTTGGAGGGCGAGGTCTGCGGCAGCCAGCTGGTGATCTCGTACGTGTAGTACGTGCTCGCCGTCTCCACCACGACCTTGTCCCCGGGCACCAGCTTGTTGATGTACCGGAACGGCTCGCCATGGGTGTTGCGGTGCCCGGCGAGCGCGAAGTTGCCGGTCTTGGCCCAGGGCATCGCGGTCTCCTGGGCGCCCGAGTAGTGGCCGACCATGCCCTTGTCCAGGATCTTGGTCTTGTCGGTGCCCTCGGCGATCGGGGCCTCCACGTCGAGCTTCGGGATGTAGATGATGGCGAAGCCCTGACCGGGAGAGAAGGCGCCGGGGTTGCGGTCGTCGCTGGAGCTGGGCTTGCTGTTCCACTGGTGCTGGAGGCTGTTGGTGGCGCTGTTGGACGCCTCGTGCGCCAGGACGTTGGTCCACCACAGCTGGTAGGCCACGAACAGCAGCATCAGCACGCCGAGGGTGATGAAGACCTCCCCCAGGGCGCGGCAGGCGATCACGCCGAGGCCGTCCTTGGCGGCCCGGGCCGCGCGTCTGGCCTCCAGCCGGGAGGCGGGTTGGCGTGCCACGGGCGCCGGTGCGGGGGCGCGTCCGCCGTGCTTGGCGGCCTTGCGCCGCGCGGCACGGCCGCCCGGCGTAGGGGGCGACTCCTGGTCGCCGCCCGGTGGTTGGGCGGCGTGCCCGGATCGTGCGGCACGGCGGCGGGCGGCGCGGCCACCGGGTACCGGGTCCCCTTCGGCGGGCGGTACGACGGGAAGCGGTGCGGTCGTGTCGGGGCGGCGGCGGGCGGGCGGCTCGACCACCGGGAGTTGGGCGGTGGCCTCCGGTACCGGCCGCGCCTGCGGCACGCCCATCGGGTACGGCGTAGCGGCCGGGTCGGCCGACGTGGGGCGGGGCCAGCGGGAGGGGGCGGCGCCCGGTATCGGCAGCGGGTCGGTCAGCGGATCGGCGAGCCGGTCGACGGCGGCCTCGAACTCGGCGGTGTCCTCGAAGCCGCCTGGCAAACCGGGAGGTTCCGCCGTGTTCTCCGGTCGTAGGGTCGTCACGCCCCGACCTTGCCGACCACCGGCGCGAGCCCCGCCGAACGCCCCACGGCGCCCTTGTCGCCGCAGGCGTCGAGCCAGTTGGCGAGCATGCGGTGCCCCCACTCGGTCAGCACCGACTCAGGGTGGAACTGCACGCCCTCCACGGCCAGTTCACGGTGCCGCAGCCCCATGATGACGCCGGACTCGGTCCACGCGGTGATCTCCAACTCGTCCGGCACGGTGTCCCGTTCCACCGCCAGCGAGTGGTAGCGGGTCGCGGTGTACGGGGACGGCAGGCCGGTGAAGACCCCCCGGCCCTCGTGCGTCACCAGCGAGGTCTTGCCGTGCAGCAGTTCCGGCGCGCGGTCCACCACGCCGCCGTACGCCACCGCGATCGACTGGAGGCCGAGGCAGACGCCGAAGACCGGTACGCCGGTGGCCGCGCAGTGCCGCACCATCTCGACGCAGATCCCGGCCTGCTCCGGCGTTCCGGGTCCGGGCGAGAGCAGCACGCCGTCGAAGCCGTCCTGGGCGTGCGCCGTGGTCACCTCGTCGTTGCGCACCACCTCGCACTCGGCGCCGAGTTGGTACAGGTACTGGACGAGGTTGAAAACGAAGCTGTCGTAGTTGTCGACGACCAGAATCCGTGCGTTCATCAGCCCGCGCTGCCTCCACCGTTCACCGTCACGTCGTTGAACGGCAGCAGCGGCTCCGCCCAGGGGAACACCCACTGGAACAGGACGAAGACGATCGCCAGGACGAGCAGGAGCGAAACGACCGCCTTCACCCACACGTTGCCCGGCAGATGCCGCCAGATCCAGCCGTACATTCGGTGCCTTCCGTTTTCTCCAGGCCACTTCCGCACCAGAGTAAGGGGAGAGGGGTGGGTGTTGCGGGTCAGCTGAGCAAAGCTCTCGGCATCCCTTGTTCAACGGGCTGGGTGGCGTCCAGATGGCCCCAGGCGATCAACCGGTGGCTGTGTCCCCACGGCGGGTCGCACGTGGTGAGGGTCAGATAGCGGCCGGGGGCGGTGTACGGGATGGCGGAGCGGTCCAGCGGGGCGGGCAGCGGGTCGATGACGCCGATGTCGTCCGGGAGCGTGAGGTACGGCGGCCTGTCGATCACGTAGGTGTACCAGGCGACGCCGTCGGTGAGGACGACCTTGTCGCCGGGCCGCAGTTCGGGGAAGTCCTCGAACGGATCGCCGTAGGTGCGGCGGTGTCCGGCCACCGCGAAGTTGCCCTGCGCGCCGAGCCGGGCGGTGCCCGTGTAGTGGCCGAGGCCGTGCTGGAGGTCGTCGGTGCCGGTGCCCTGGATCACCGGCTTGTGCCAGTCGGCGCCGAACCGGGGGATGTACATGATCGCGAACGGCTGTCCCGCCCGGTACGCGGCGGGCGGCGGGGAACCGGCGCCGTGAGCGGTGGTGGCGGGCGACGGGGGTGCGGAGCTGACCGGGGTCCTGGCCCAGCGGTCCTGGAGGGCGCCGACCTCGTCGTCCATGGCGTGGTTGGCGCGCACCCCGGTCCAGTAGAGGAGATAGACCACCAGAAGCACGATCAACGCCCCCACGGTGACGCACAGTTCGCTGACGGTGCGTACGATCCCGCGTACTGTCAGCGTCACGCGGATCCCCTCCAGGCGCTGCCGGAGCTATCCCATGGGCTGTGCGTAGTGGAGGTCCACTGTGCCCGAGTACCCAGGAAGAGTCACCTGGTTGCGCGCCTCGACTTTCCAGCCGAGGCCGTACGCGGTCACGTACTGGCGGTAGTTGGTGATCGACGGATCCTTGTCCAGCGCGGTGCGCAGCGCGTTCTGGTCCCCCACGGCGGTGATGGTGTACGGCGGCGAGTAGACACGGCCCTGGAGCAGCAGGGTGTTGCCGACGCAGCGGACCGCGCTGGTGGAGATCAGCCGCTGGTCCATCACCTGGACGCCCTGGGCGCCGCCCCGCCACAGTGCGTTGACCACGGCCTGCAGGTCCTGTTGGTGGATGACGAGGTCGTTGGGCTGCGGCTGGGGGACTCCGGGGATACGGGCGGTGGCGTTCGGCGGCGCGTCGTTGAGGGTCACGGTGACGGCGTCGCCGGTCAACGGCTTGGTTCCGGCGGCCTGTCCCAGGGTGTCGGTCCTGCGCTGCTCGGCGGGGCTCTGGCCGCTCTCACGGTGGGCCAGGGCGTCGACGTCGCCGCGCAGTGCGGACAGTTGCTGTTCCAGGTCCGCGTTCTGGTGGCTCTTGGCGCGGATCAGGTCGGAGGTGCGCAGCAGCGAGTCGTCGGTGCGGATGTTGCCGCCGTGCGCGGTGTCGTAGCTGGTCCAGAACAGCACACCGGCGAGCGCGAAGACCGCCGCCGAGAGTACCTTCGACAGTGCGGGGCGGCGGGCGGGGCGCACCGGAGCGCCGGCGGAATCGCTCATGGGACCCTTATCTCCTTCGCACCCGCGGAAGCACTACGCTAACGGACGCCCGGGGGCGGCACACCACGCTCCCCGCCTGGCGCAACAACACCGCATCCGCCCTGCGTGTCCCGCAGCGCATCGACAGGAGAGCCCCTCGTGCCGAAGTCACGGATCCGCAAGAAGGCCGACTTCACGCCGCCGCCGGAGAAGACCACCGCAGCGTTCAGGTTGCACACGGGCCGCCGCTGGGTCGCCCCGCTGATGCTGGCGCTGTTCCTGATCGGTCTGGCGTGGATCGTCGTCTTCTACGTGACCACGGGGAACCTGCCCATCGAGGCGTGGGGCAACTGGAACATCGTGGTGGGCTTCGGCTTCATCGCGGGGGGCTTCGTCGTCTCGACGCAGTGGAAGTAGCGGTGCCGCGGGAGGCCCTCGTGCGGGGCCTCCTCCAGCCGGAGGTGTGACAGCGGTCGGCAGGCGCGGGCCCACGGCCGCGTCAACCTCTCGCCCCGACCATCCACAGAGTTATCCACAGGGACATCCACAGTGGGGAAAAGGTCGGAAGATCTGTGGATAACCTCTCGGTTGTTGACACCGGTGTGACCGGAGAACCGCCGCACGCCCCACCCGCCGCCCGTCGCGATCTTGCTGGTGAAACGTATATGCGAGCAGGTCACAAGGGCACCGCGCACGGGATGCACAGGCCCTCGCACGCTCTGTGGATAAGTGCGATGAACGTCGTGCTCAGCCGTTGATCCGGATCACTCCGGCGACCACCACGCCCACGATCACCAGGCCCATCGCGGCACACGTGCCCCACTGCACCAGGGCCCGCCGCTCGCGCGGCGCGTGCACCATTCCGTAGGCGATCACCGTGCCCGTCACCAGACCGCCGACATGGGCCCGCCAGTCGATGGTCTGCGACTGGGCGAAGGTGAACAGCAGGTTCAGCACGATGATCGCGACGATCGGCCGCAGGTCGTAGTTGAGCCGCCGCATCAGCACGAACGTCGCGCCGAGCAACCCGAAGATCGCCCCGGACGCGCCCAGCGACTCCGCACCGGCGCCGGCGACCAGGAACGACAGGGCGCTGCCGCCCAGTCCGGACAGCAGGTACAGCGTCAGATAGCGCACCCGGCCCAGGGCGACCTCAAGCCCGGGTCCGATCCACCACAGCGACAGCATGTTGAAGCCGATGTGGATGAGCTGCTGGTGCAGGAAGACCGCGGTCAGCAGCCGGTAGTACTGGCCCTCGGCGACACCGATCGTGGCGTGGAACGGCGGCGGGGGCCAGGCGCCCACCAGCGCCAGGTCCTCCACCAGCCGACTGCCCTGCGCCTGCACGGCGAGGAAGACCGCGATGTTGATCCCGATCAGGATCGTGGTGATCAGCCGCGGATTGGCCACCAACGTGCCGCCCGCGACGGTGCGCGGCCGGGGTGCCGACTGGTGGCTGGCGCTTATGCACTCCGGGCACTGGAACCCGACCGCGGCGCTGACCATGCACTCCGGGCAGATCGGACGGTCACAGCGGGCGCATCGCACGCCAGTCTCGCGGTCGGGATGCCGGTAGCAGCAGACCGCCTGGTCCATGGTCATCTTCTTCCCTCTACCGACTCCACCGACATGGGACTTCCTCGGCCGACGCGTGTCACGCCGCCCGCGTCGGGCCGCCGAACCCGGCGCCCCGCCCGTCCATACGAATGAATACGGACGGGCGGGGCGTCTGGGTTCCCGGCAGGCCGGGTGGCGCGGTCAGCCCTCGCGCTTCTCCACGACGACGGTCTCGATGACCACGTCGTTGAGCGGGCGGTCGGTGCGCGGGTTGGTCTGCGCGGTGGCGATGGCGTCCACGACCTTCTTGCTCGCCTCGTCGACGACCTCGCCGAAGATGGTGTGCTTGCCGGTCAGCCACGCGGTCGGCGCCACCGTGATGAAGAACTGCGAGCCGTTGGTGCCCGGACCGGCGTTGGCCATGGCCAGCAGGTACGGCTTGGTGAAGGCCACGTCGGGGTGGAACTCGTCGGCGAACGTGTAACCGGGCCCGCCGGTGCCGTTGCCCAGCGGGTCGCCGCCCTGGATCATGAAGCCGGAGATGACCCGGTGGAAGACAGTGCCGTCGTAGAGCTTGTCGGTGGTCTTCTTGCCGGTCGCCGGGTGCGTCCACTCGCGCTGGCCCTCGGCGAGCTCCACGAAGTTCTTCACGGTCTTGGGAGCGTGGTTCGGCAGGAGCCGGACGGCGATGTCTCCCTGATTGGTCTTGAGGGTGGCGTAGAGCTGCTCGGCCACGACGTACCTTCCATAGACTTCACTGACAACCACGAATCCTCGCACGGGCGAAGTTCGCAGGAGTAGCCCGACCGCACGACGGGCCGGTTGTGCCCCGGATGCCCGAACGCACATGCCGTAGGGCGCGCGAGCGGGCATGATCTCTATCCGGGTGGAAAGGCGAAATGTGCCGACCGCCACCGAGAAGGAGGTTCTCGTGACCCGCAAGGACAGCGTGCGCAACGCGGCCGTGGTGACCAGGGACAGCGTGCGCCACGCGGCGGAGGTGGTGGCGCCGTACGCGGGCACGGCGCGCGACACCGCCGTGCAGTACGCGCAGGAGGCGCGCCAGGCGCTGGCGCCCAAGGTGTCGTCCGCCGCGAACTACGCCGCGCTCCAGGCACGCGCCCAGTACGACACCCATCTGCAGCCGCGCATCGCCCAGGCGGTGGACGCGGTTCCGCCGGGGGTGGCCGACAAGGCGGCCAAGGCCACCAAGCAGACCCGCAAAGCGGCCCGGCAGGCCGCGGACTACGCGGCGCCCCGGGTCGGCCAGGCCGCCCAGGCGGCCCGCGCGGCGGCCGAGCCGGTGCGCGAGGAGGCCGCCACACGTGCCGCGGCGGCCATGGCCGCGCTGCGCGGCGGGGTTTCGGCCGCCGACATCGAGAAGCTGGCCAGAAGGCACAACCGCCGGTGCCGGATGGGCCGGATCGCCAAGATGATGGTGGTGGTGGGCGTGCTGGGTGGCGGTACGTTCGCCGCGGTGCGGTGGTGGAAGCGGCAGACCAATCCGGAGTGGCTGGTGGAGCCGCCGTCCGCGACCGAGGTCCCGGACGCCAGCCGCGCCCCGCTGCACTCCGTGGACGGCTCGGTCGACTCCCTGGACCCGGAGGTACGCGCCAAGCAGGACGCGGCTGACGCCGCGAAGGACGGTAAGAAGCCGCACGGCAAGTAAGGGGGCAGGGGCTTTGGTGCGGCCCCGGAGCCCCTCGGACAGGTCACCTGAGCGGTGCGGGCGCGGCCGTCTCGGCACCGTCGGCCTTTCACCCTGAGGGGTGCTCGTGTCGCGGTGGAGGCGATGGGGGCCGGGCCGACGGTGTTGAGTCGGCCACGGCCCGCTACGCGGTTCCCGCCAGCATTCCCAACGCCGCCGCCCGGTCCAGGGACGTCCCCCGGGCGTAGGCCGCCTCGAAGCGGAGGTCGCCCAGGGCGGCGCGGGCCGCGCCCACCAGGCCCGGCTCGCGGGCGACCCCGCACAACACCTCGACCCCTCCCAGCAGTTCCGCCGCCCGCTCGGCCGCACCGTCCAGCAACGCGAGATCCACCCGTGCCTCCGCCACCCGTACCACCACCGACAGGAGGCGCAGCGCGGAACCGCCCACCTCGGCGAGGTGCGCCCGGGCCCGCGCCGCGTCGCCTTCCGCCACCGCCGTCCTGGCCAGTACGACCAGCGCGTTCGCCCGCACCAGATCACCGGCGAACACCCCGGCGGGGCACTCACGCAACGCCAGTTCGCACAGTCGGCGGGCCTCCCCGTACTCGCCGCGCAGCCATGCGCTCTCGCCCAGGCCGAGGTGCGCCGCGGCCAGCGCGTCGAACGCTCCCATGCCGCACGCCAGTTCCGCCGCCCGGCGGAAGCCCGCGTCCGCCGCCTCGTACTCCCCGACCCGCGCCAGGCTCACCGAACGCAGCGACAGCTCCTCCACCATCTCCTGACCGGCGTCCAACTCGGTGGAGAGCGCCAGGGCCTGGTCGAACAGCTCGATGGCGTGCCGCGGTTCACCCTGGAACGCGGCGAGGTCGGCGCGCCACGACAGCGCCATCGCCATCCCCCAACGGTCCCCGAGCGAACGGAAGTCGGCGAGCGCCTGGTCCAGCTCGGCGGCGCTGTCGGCCAGTTCGGCGTGCGTCATCCAGAGCTGGATACCGGTGCCCAGCCGTATCAGCGCCCTGGACCACACGTCGGGCAGCGCCGAGTCCGGCAGCACCGGCCGCACCGGCACCCCCGCATACGTCCCCCACAGCATCATCAGCACCGGATACCGCAGCGGCAGCGACTCGCCGTGCCCGGCGACCTTCCTGGCCGCGGCCAGATGCGGCGCGAGTTCCTCGACATCCGAGGTGCCGGACGCCGCCGCCAGTACGCACAGCGCGTACTCCTCCGCCAGTCCGGCGGGCGGGTTGGGGCCGAGCGCGGCCAGCACGTGCCGTGCCGGGCCGGCGCCCTCGTACCGCACCCCGCGCAGCGCCCAGTACGTGGACAGTCCGCCGAAGAACCGCAGCGCGGTGGCGGTGTCGCCGTACGCGACGGCGCGCCACAGCGCGATGTGCAGGTTGTCGTGCTCGGCCTGGATCCGCGCCAGCCAGTCGAGCTGCTCCGCACCGCGCAGATACGGTTCGGCGGTGGTGGCCAGCCGGCTGAAGCACCCGATGTGGGCGCGGCGTACGGCATCGGTCTCGCCGGCCGCTTCGAGCCGCTCCGCGCAGTACGCGCGGATGGTCTCCAGCATGCGGTAGCGGACGCTGTCCGAACCGTCCGACCGGTCGGCCACCACCAGCGACTTGTCCACCAGCGACTCGGTCAGGTCGAGCACATCGGCCGCCTCGATGCCCGCCACCGCGCCAGCGGCCTGGTCCGCGCACACCACCTCGGCGGCGGCCAGCGTCCAGCCCCCGGCGAACACGGCGGCCCGGCGCAGTACGGCACGCTCCGCATCGGACAGCAGCTGCCAGCTCCAGTCGACCACCGCGCGCAGTGTCCGCTGGCGCGGCTGGGCGGTGCGGCTGCCCCGGGACAGCAGCCGGAACCGCTCGTCACGAGGCGCGTCGGACGGTTCGCGGGCAGGCCGCAGCGCGCCGAGCCGGGCCGCGATGTCGGCCGCGGAGAGCGAACGCAGCCGGGCCGCGGCCAGCTCGATGGCGAGCGGCAGCCCGTCGAGCGCCTCGCAGACGCGCAGCACCGCCGCCAGATCGCCGTCCCGTACGGCGTCCGGACGGACCGCGGCGGCACGCTCCAGGAACAACCGCACCGCCGGGTAGTCCCGCGCCCCCTGGGCGTCGGTCCCCGGCGGCGGGAGCGGCAACGGCGGTACGGCGCAGAGGACTTCGCCGGTGATGCCGAGCGCCTCCCGGGTGGTGGCCAGCACCCGCAGCGCCGGGCAGTCGGCGAGCAGCCGGGCGACGAGCGGCGCGACGGCCTCAATGAGGTGCTCGCAGTTGTCGAGGACCAGCAGGGTGGGGCGGTCGCCGAGCACCGCCGTCAACTGCGCCACCGGGTCCTGCGCGGCACGGGCGCCGGTCATCCGGCCGGCGTCCCGCACCCCGAGGGCGCCGAGCAGGTACTGCGGCAGCTCGGCGCCGCCACTGAGCCCGGACAGCCCGACGAAGCACACCCCGCCGGGATGCCGTCCGGCCGCCTCCACCGACAGCCGGGTCTTGCCCGCGCCCCCTGGGCCGATCAGCGTGACCAGCCGTGCGTCGGTCAACCGCCTTCCGATGGCGGCGAGTTCGTCAACCCGTCCGACGAAGCTGCCCAGTTGGGCCGGGAGCGCGCGGCGGGCGGGCTTGGCGGGTACCGGTTCCGTGCGCAGCACCGCGAGATGCGCCCGGTTCAGCTCCGGTCCGGGGTCGGCGCCGAGGTCCTCGGCCAGCGTGCGCCGCGCCTCCTCGTACACCGCCAGCGCCTCGCCGCCCTGTCCGGTGCCGTGCAGCGCGTGCATCAGCTGGGCGCGCAACCGCTCCCGCAGTGGGTGGGCCGCCACCAGGTGGCGTAGTTCGGGGGTGAGTTCGCGGTGCGCGCCGAGCGCCAACTCGGCGGCGATACGGTCCTCCAGGGCCGCCAGCCGCGACTCCTCAAGCCGGGCGGCCTGACCGGCGACGAACGGCGCCGCGCCGACATCGGCGAGCGCCGGGCCCCGCCAGAGCGCCAGCGCCTCCCGCAGCAGCCCGGCCGCCCGCACCGCGTCCCCAGCGCCGAGCGCGGCCCGCCCCAGCCCGGCCAGCCGTTCGAAGCGGTACACGTCCACCTCGTCCGGGTCGATGGCGAACCGGTATCCACCGGGATGCCGCTCAATGCGCTCGTCCAGCACGGCACGCAGCCGGGACACCTGCGCCTGTACGGCGTTGACCACTCCCGCCGGAGGCTCCGCCCCGTACAGCCCGTCGACCAGCCGCTCCACCGGCACGACCCGGCCCGCGTCAAGCAGCAGCGACGCGAACACCGCCCGCCGTACCGCCCCGCCCAACGCGACGGCCGCACCGTCCCTCCGCAGCGCCCGCGTCTCCCCCAGAATCCCGAATCGCACGGGGTGATTGTCCCCCGGGGGCGGGGGCCGAGGATCATCGAGCAGCACGCCGACCGGTTCGAACGACCGGAAATCGGCCGAGGACCGGCCCTTCCCCGCGCCCGGCATCGGCAAGGTCAAGGCGAGTCCGCCGCGACGCCGTCGAGCGCGGCGCCCGCCGCCGTGCGGGACGACGCCGTCCGGCGCGGCCGGGGAACCACCGGGAGAACGAGGACCGGCCCCGCGAGCGGCGCCAGGCGCCCCACGGCCCAGGCCGCTACCGCTACCGCTACCGCCGCACCAGGTCCGCGGGATCCGTGTTCGCGCCGCACAGGACGACGCAGACCTTCTCGCCCGGAGCCGGGGTGTAGGCGCCGGACAGGAGGGCGGCGTGGGCCGTGGCGGCGGCGGGCTCCACGGCCAGGCGGTGGCTGTCCCAGAGGTGTCGGCGGGCGGCGATGATCTCCTCGTCGGGGACGAGGACGGACCGTACGTCGGCGCGAAGGGCCCAGTCCAGGGCGGTCTGCGAGGCGCGGCGGGCGCCCAGGGCGTCGGCGGCCACCGAGTCCACGGTGACGTCGACCGGCTGACCGGCGGCGATCGCGGCGTTCAGGGCGCGGCAGTCGCGCGGCTCCACGGCGACGACGCGCACCCCGTGGTGGTCGGCCGCGGCGGCGGTGCCCGCGAACAGGCCTCCGCCGCCGACGGCCACCACGACCGTGTCGACGTCGGGCAGCGCCGCGTGGATCTCCTCGAAAAGGGTGCCCGCTCCGGCGGCGATCAGCGGATGGTCGTAGGCGTGTGACTCCAGCGCACCGGTCTCGGCCGCGTAGTGGCGGGAGGCCTCAAGCGCCTCGCTGTACTCGGTGCCCACCTGGTGCACGTCCGCGCCCAGCGCGCGCAGTCCGGCGACCTTCACCGCGGGGGCGGTGGTGGGGGTGAACACGGCCGCCCGGATCCCGATCCGGGCGGCGGCCCAGGCGCAGGCCAGGCCCGCGTTGCCGCCGGAGGCGATGACCACGCCGGACGGCGGCATGGTGCCCGCCTCCTGGTGCGAGGCGGCGAAGTTCGCCGCGCCACGGGCCTTGAACGTCCCCGTGCACTGCATGAACTCACAGGCGAACCAGACCCCGTCGGCGCCGCAGGCCCCCGGCCCGACGGCCGCGACGGTCACCGGCCGGACCAGCCCGGCGATACGGTCCACGGCTGACTTCACATCGCGGTACTCGAGTTGGGACATGTTCGACGAGCCTCCAGTGAACGGGTCCGGCTATCTTCACCCAGTAGACCTCCAGGCACGGTGCGAGGAGTCCGGCGACCGAGAGCGCGACGGTATCGCCCTGCCCTGGAGGGGGGCGGGTGCCAGGCGCCGGGCGTATCCCGCGAGCAGCGCCCAAGCCTGGTGAGGCTGGTGACGAAGACGGCCGTGGCCAGCGCCAGCAGCGCGGCCGTGGGGAGCTTGGGCGAACCCGCTTCCACAGTGGTCGGGTTGGGCTTTCGGGTGAGCCGGTGTGCGGTGTCGTCGGACATGTCCGCATGCTCGAACCCTCACACATATATGAGGGTCAAGCCCGGCCCGCAGGCGGCCTCGGCCACCCGTGCGCAGGAAATGCCCCCGGCCCAGCGTCTCCGCTGGTCAGAGGGCATCCGAAGGTGTGGAGCCTAGGGGAGTCGAACCCCTGACATCTGCCATGCAAAGACAGCGCTCTACCAACTGAGCTAAGGCCCCTCGGCATGGGGTGAGCCACGCCGCAGACCAGGGTACCGGGTACTCGGGGGAATCTTGTACACGGTTTTGGCTGGAGCGGAGGTGGGGCGGGGTTCGTAGGATGGTTTCGCTGTATTCGCAGCCGCAAACAGGAGCTGGGATGGACACCTCGTCGCCGCAGGACGCCGCCGTGCGTGCGCGGGAGCAGCAGCGGAGCTGGTACGGGGAGCCGCTGGGGGACCTGTTCCGGCGGCTGATCGGGGACCTCGGGCTGAACCAGGCGCGGCTCGCCTCCGTGCTCGGACTGTCCGCGCCGATGCTGTCGCAGTTGATGAGCGGACAGCGGGCCAAGATCGGTAACCCGGCGGTGGTGCAGCGGCTGCAACTGCTGCGGGAGCTGTCCGCACAGGTGGCGGAGGGGGCGGTGACGGCCGTGGAGGCGGCCGCGCGGATGGAGGAGATCCGGGAGGCGGCCGGGTCCGCGCTGCTGGGCAGCGCCACGCAGTCCACCGGCGGGCGGGCGGTGCCGTCGCCGCGCCGGGTGGTGCGCGAGATCCAGTCGCTGCTGCGTTCGCTGGGCTCCGCCGACGAGCTGCTCAGCGCGGCAGGCGCCCTCGCCGACAGCCATCCGCAACTGGCAGAGTTCCTCCGTGTGTACGGCGCCGGGCGCACAGATGACGCCGTGGCGCACTTCGAGGCGCATCAGGACTGAACCGAACACTACGTCTGAGGGGCGCGCGGCATGGGTGAGGTCTTCGCGGGCCGCTACGAACTGGTCGACCCGATCGGGCGCGGCGGAGTGGGAGCGGTCTGGCGCGCCTGGGACCTGCGGCGGCGCAGATACGTGGCGGCCAAGGTGCTCCTGCAGGGCGACGCGCACTCGCTGCTGCGCTTCGTACGGGAGCAGGCGCTGCGCATCGACCATCCGCATGTGCTGGCCCCGGCGAGCTGGGCGGCGGACGACGAGAAGGTGCTGTTCACCATGGACCTGGTGCGCGGCGGTTCGCTGGCACACCTGGTCGGGGACTACGGGCCGCTGCCGCCGCGGTATGTGTGCGTGCTGCTCGACCAGTTGCTGGCCGGGCTGACCGCGGTGCACGCGGAGGGCGTGGTGCACCGGGACATCAAGCCCGCCAACGTGCTGCTGGAGGCGACCGGAACGGGCCGCCCGCATGTGCGGCTGTCCGACTTCGGCATCGCGATGCGCAAGGGCGAGCCCCGGCTGACCGACACCAACTACGTGGTGGGGACGCCGGGTTACTTCGCGCCCGAGCAACTGGCGGGCGCGGAACCGGACTTCCCCGCTGACCTGTACGCGGTGGGCCTGGTGGCCCTCTTCCTGCTCACCGGCCGCAGACCGGACTCCCAGGCGCTGGTCGAGCGGTTCCTTGAGTACGGCGTGCCGAACGCCCCGCAGGGCGTGCCGGAACCGCTGTGGCAGGTCATCGCCACCTTGCTGAACCCCAACCCGGAAGCCAGGTTCCGTACGCCCACCGGGGCGCGCAAGGCGCTGGCCGCGGCCATGGAGCTGCTGCCGGAACCGGACATCGACGAGGAGCCCATCGAGGTCTTCGACCAACTCGGCCCGCTGCCGGAGGGGTTCGGCCCGGACGGCCCGGTCCGGCTCACCGCACCGGGGGGCACCGCCGAGGCGTACACCGGAACCGGCGGCCTGGGGGCGCCCGTGCCGGGCTCCGGGGTGCGCCTCGCGGTGCCCGCCTCGCCGACCGCGCCGCTGGCCGGGGCGACCAGGCGGTACACCTCGGTGCCGGTGGCGGACAGACCGGCGGCGGCGCGCAAGGCGCCCGGGCCACGGGCCAAGGTGGTGGTGCCGGTGCTGGTGGTGGCCGTGCTCTGCTTCGCGGTGGGCATCTGGGCGCTCACCGTGGCATAGCTCACCGTCTGCGGGACCGTACCGCCCACACGGCGAGGCCGGCCACCAGCAGGGTCCCGGCGCCGAGGCCGCCGTAGCCGACGGCCAGCAGCATGCGGTTCGGGGTGGCGCCGCCGCCGTCGGCGGATGAGGGGGCCGCGGTGACGCCGAATCCGGCTGCACCGGCGTCACCGGCGTAGCGCGGGCCGGGCTGCCGGGTGCCGGTGACGGCGAGCCGCAGGGTGACGTCCACACCGCCGGTGGTGTACTTCGCCACGTCGGGATGCACGCTGAGCTGCACGTAGTACCAACCGGACACCGGCGCCGAGTTGACCCGTACGTCCGCGGACTCGCGGTTGAGATAGTCCACGGTGGGCGTCTGGGCGGTGACGGCCGCCTGTGCGCCGCTGTACGGGGCGGTCGCGTCGCTCACCAGGCCACGCGCCGGGTTGTACAGCACCAGGCGCACACCGCTGGTGGAGAAGCCGCCGCTGCCGGTGGTGTCGGCGTTGGCGAACTCGGCGGTGGCGGTGAGCCGTTGGCCCCAGTCGACCGGGACCCGGTAGAAGTGCGTCTCGCCGGGCGCCAGATGGTCCTGGTAGACCCCGGTACCGGGCAGCCGGGCGGGGCCGCCGTCCATGTCGGGGTCACCGGTGACCGGCGTGGGCGAGCCGTCAACGGCCGGGGGCGTTGCCGTCGTATAGCTCTGCACCGGTCCGGAACCCACTGCGGTGACCGGGGGTTCGGACATATAGCGGATGTCCAGCGGCCAGTCCTCGGCGCTGGACGCCGCCGCGTTGACCCGCTGTACCGACAGCAGGTAGTCACCCGCCTGCTGGCAGCTGCCGGTGGGCTTGACGGTGCGCACCACGGCACCGCCCACCGGTTCGACGGCGCCGTCCGCGCCGAACCGCGCGTCGTACGCGTCGCACGGGGTGCCGTCCCGGCCGGATAACTTCAGGCTGACGCCGTCGAGGAAGCCGACCCTGCTGCCGCGCGGTGGAACGGCGAAGACGGACAGATAGGCGGAGGACCGGGCGTCCAGCCGTACCACGTAGTACTTGGTGCCGCCCTTGGCGAGGGTGTCGCGGTAGGTGTGTCCGGCCGTCAGCCGGGGCGCGGTATCGCTCCTGGCCGTGCCGGATATCCGCTCACCGTGCGGCACCCAGCCCTGTGGGGCGGTGTCCGCCTCCGCGCTCGCGCCGGGCAGCGCAAGGGCCACCAGCGTCGCGAGCGCCGCCAGGATGCCTTTCCGGTCCCTTGCCACGCCCCACCCCTCGATCTTTGCTTACGCGAAGATATTGATGTGCGTATGCGAATTCAATAGCGAGTCCAATGGCGAAGCCCCGACCGCGAGGCGGTCGGGGCCCGACTGAGACTGCGGATACGGGGCTCAGGCGCTCGTGCCGGAACCTGCCGGTACGGAGTCGGTCGCCTCCGTCCACAGGTCCTGCTCGGCGCGGTCCGCCTGGATCTGGCGGTACACGAGGAGCCCGCCGATGGCGGCCAGTGCGACCAGGAGAAACTTCTTCACCGCGCGACCTCGTCCTTCTTACGTTGGGAGTCCTCCGATGCGCCCGATGATACACACCGGTCGATATAGAACGGTGACCTAGGCTCGACTCGGTCAACTCCCGCGAGCGGAAAGCAGAAGGGCCGGGTACTCGATCGAGTACCCGGCCCCTCGCGCTGGTGGGGCTAACAGGACTTGAACCTGTGGCCTCTTCCTTATCAGGGAAGCGCTCTAACCGTCTGAGCTATAGCCCCGCGCTGCACCGAAAGATTAGCGCACAGGTGGCGCTGTCCCAAAATCGATAGCCAGCGACGGTCACTCGTCCTCGGCGAGGGTCAGCTCGACGCCGCCCACGAAGCCCGAGGTCAGGTTGTAGAGGAACGAGCCCAGCGTGGCCAGCGCGGTCAGCAGCACCACGTCGATCACCGCGATGACCGAGGTGAACTCCACGACATGGGAGAGCGACAGGAAGGACTGCAGGTCGAAGCCGGTCTGCTGGCCGGATCCGGTCGCCTCGGTGATGGTGTTGCCGACCGTGGAGAAGACGCCCAGCGCGTCCAGCACCATCCACAGCACGGAGACCGCGACGATCGTGCACACCCCGAGCGCGATGGAGAACAGGAAGCTGACCTTCATCACCGACCACGGATCGGCCTTGGCGATCCGCAGCCGGGCGCTGCGGGTACGCGGCGCCGTACGGGCGGCGGCGGGGCGCGGCTTGCGCACCCCGCCCTGTACCGGCAGCCCAGCGACGCCCTGAGGCGGCTGGTAGGCCTGCGGCGGGCGGTGCGGCTGGGCGGGGACGCTCGCGCCGCTCTCGGCGGCGGTACGCCGGGCCGCCCCGCCCTCGGTGGCGGAGCCACGGGCACTACCCACCGGGGCGGCCTCGGTGGCCGCTCCCGGCCGTCCGTCCGCCCCCGCGCCGCCCGCGGCAGCGCCCGTGGCTCCACTCACGGTTTACTCCTCCGGCTCATCGGCCGCGGACGGTGTGCCCACGGCACTCTCGGCTGCCTGGGCGTCGGCCTCGTCGATCTCTTCGACTTCCTCGCCCGCCTCGGCGTTGCGGGCGATGCCGACCACGGCGTCCCGCTTGCCCAGGTTGATCAGTTGGACGCCCATGGTGTCACGGCCCGTCTCCCTGACCCCGTTGACCCGCGTACGGATCACACCGCCGCCGAGGGTGATGGCGAGGATCTCGTCGCCCTCCTCGACCACCAGCGCGCCGACCAACGAACCCCGGTCCTCCACGATCTTGGCGGCCTTGATGCCGAGGCCGCCGCGGCCCTGGACCCGGTACTCGTCCACCGGAGTGCGCTTGGCGTAGCCACCGTCGGTGGCGGTGAAGACGAACGTACCCGCCCGCACCACATTCATCGAGAGCAGTTCGTCGCCTTCGCGGAAACTCATACCCTTCACACCGGATGTCGCCCGGCCCATCGGCCGCAGCGCCTCATCCGTCGCGGTGAACCGGATGGACTGCGCCTTACGGCTCACCAGCAGCAGGTCGTCCTCCGGGGAGACCAGCTCGGCACCGATCAGCTCGTCCTCGCGGCCGTCCTCCATCTCGCGCAGGTTGATCGCGATGACGCCGCCGGAGCGCGGGGAGTCGTAGTCCTTCAGCGGGGTCTTCTTCACCAGGCCGGACTTGGTGGCCAGCACCAGGTAGGGCGCCGCCTCGTAGTTGCGGATGGCCATGACCTGGGCGATGTGCTCGTCCGGCTGGAACGCCAGCAGGTTTGCCACGTGCTGGCCGCGGGCGTCCCGTCCGGCGTCCGGCAGCTCGTACGCCTTGGCCCGGTAGACGCGGCCCTTGTTGGTGAAGAACAGCAGCCAGTGGTGGGTGGTGGTGACGAAGAAGTGGTCGACGATGTCGTCCTGCTTCAGTTGCGTACCGCGTACGCCCTTGCCGCCGCGCTTCTGGGAGCGGTAGTGCTCGGTCTTGGTGCGCTTGACGTAGCCGCCACGGGTGATGGTGACGACGATGTCCTCCTCGGCGATCAGGTCCTCGATGGACATGTCGCCGTCGAACGGCACCAGTTGGCTGCGCCGGTCGTCGCCGAACTTCTCCACCAGCGCGGTGAGTTCCTCGCTGATGATGCCGCGCTGCCGCTCGGGGGAGACCAGGATCGCGTTGTACTCGTTGATCTTCGCCTGGAGGTCGTCGTGCTCGGCGACGATCTTCTGGCGCTCCAGGGCGGCCAGGCGGCGCAGCTGCATCTCCAGGATCGCGTTGGCCTGGATCTCGTCGATCTCCAGCAGGCCCATCAGGCCCTCACGCGCCACCTCGACGGTGTCGCTGCGCCGGATCAGCGCGATGACCTCGTCGATGGCGTCCAGCGCCTTGAGCAGACCGCGCAGGATGTGGGCGCGCTCCTCGGCCTTGCGCAGCCGGAACTTGGTGCGCCGGACGATGACCTCGATCTGGTGCGTCACCCAGTGCCGGATGAACGCGTCCAGCGAGAGGGTGCGCGGCACCCCGTCGACCAGTGCCAGCATGTTGGCGCCGAAGTTGGTCTGCAGATCGGTGTGCTTGTAGAGGTTGTTGAGCACGACCTTGGCGACCGCGTCCCGCTTGAGCACGATGACCAGGCGCTGGCCGGTGCGCGAGGAGGTCTCGTCGCGGACGTCGGCGATGCCGCCGATCTTGCCGTCCTTCACCAGGTCGGCGATCTTCTGCGCCAGGTTGTCCGGGTTGACCTGGTACGGCAGTTCGGTGACCACCAGGCACTGGCGGTTCTGGATCTCCTCGACCTCGACCACCGCGCGCATGGTGATCGAGCCGCGCCCGGTGCGGTACGCCTCCTCGATGCCGCGGCGGCCGACGACCAGGGCGCCGGTCGGGAAGTCCGGCCCCTTGATCCGCTCCAGGAGGGCTTCCAGCAACTCCTCGTTGGAGGCGTTCGGGTTGGCCAGGTACCACTGGGCGCCGTCGGCCACCTCGCGCAGGTTGTGCGGCGGGATGTTGGTGGCCATTCCGACCGCGATACCGGCCGAGCCGTTGATCAGCAGGTTCGGGAACCGGGACGGCAGGACCGTCGGCTCCTGGTTGCGCCCGTCGTAGTTGTCCTGGAAGTCGACGGTGTCCTCGTCGATGTCCCGGACCATCTCCATCGACAGCGGGGCCATCTTGCACTCGGTGTAGCGCATGGCCGCCGCCGGGTCGTTGCCCGGCGAGCCGAAGTTGCCGTTGGAGTCGACCAGCGGCATCCGCATCGCCCACGGCTGCGCGAGGCGGACCAGCGCGTCGTAGATCGAGGCGTCACCGTGCGGGTGGTAGGTACCCATGACGTCACCGACGACACGGGCGCACTTGTAGAAGCCCTTCTCCGGCCGGTAGCCGCCGTCGTACATCGCGTACAGCACACGGCGGTGCACCGGCTTGAGGCCGTCGCGGACATCGGGCAGCGCGCGGCTGACGATCACGCTCATCGCGTAGTCGAGGTAGCTGCGCTGCATCTCCGTCTCGAGCCCCACGGGCTCGACGCGGAGCCCGACGCCCTCGACGGCGGCGGGTCCGCCCTCGGGCGTGACGGGAGTCGGGGAGCCCTCAGGAGTGATGGGGGTCTCGTCGGCCATTGCTGGTCAAATCCTTTCGCGCTACGGGCAGTTCGGGGGCCGACTCGACTCAGATGTCGAGGAAGCGGACGTCCTTGGCGTTGCGCTGGATGAACGAGCGCCGTGCCTCGACGTCCTCGCCCATCAGCACCGAGAACAGGTCGTCCGCCTGGGCCGCGTCGTCCAGGGAGACCTGGCCGAGCACCCGGTGGTCCACGTCCATGGTGGTGACCCGCAGTTCCTCGGCGTTCATCTCACCGAGGCCCTTGAAGCGCTGTACGGAGTCGTCCTTGGTGCGCTTGCCCCGCTGCCGCCCGAGTTCGATCAACGCGTCGCGCTCGCGGTCGGAGTAGGCGTACTCGAAGTCGTCCTTGCCCCACTTGATCTTGTAGAGCGGCGGACGCGACAGGTACACGTGCCCGGCCTCGACCAGCGGGCGCATGAAGCGGAACAGGAAGGTCAGCAGCAGGGTGTTGATGTGCTGGCCGTCGACATCGGCGTCCGCCATCAAGATGATCTTGTGGTACCGGAGCTTGGAGATGTCGAAGTCCTCGTGCACACCCGTGCCGAAGGCCGAGATCAGCGCCTGGATCTCCTGGTTCTGCAGGATCTTGTCGATCCTGGCCTTCTCCACGTTGAGGATCTTGCCGCGGATCGGCAGGATCGCCTGGTACTCGGGGTTGCGGCCGGACTTGGCCGAGCCACCCGCGGAGTCACCCTCGACGATGAAGATCTCGCACTTGGCCGGGTCGTTGGACTGGCAGTCGCTGAGCTTGCCGGGCAGGGACGCGGTCTCCAGCAGGCCCTTGCGCCGGGTCAGGTCACGGGCCTTGCGGGCGGCGACGCGGGCCGTGGCGGCCTGGATCGACTTGCGCACGATGTCCGCGGCCTCGCTGGGGTTGCGGTCCAGCCAGTCGGTGAGGTGCTCGTGCACCACCTTCTGTACGAAGGTCTTGGCCTCGGTGTTGCCCAGCTTCGTCTTGGTCTGGCCCTCGAACTGCGGCTCGCCCAGCTTGACCGAGATGATCGCGGTCAGACCCTCGCGGATGTCCTCACCGCTGAGGTTGTCGTCCTTCTCGCGCAGCAGCTTCTTGTCCCGGGCGTAGCGGTTGACGAGCCCGGTCAGCGCTGCGCGGAAGCCCTCCTCGTGGGTACCGCCCTCGTGGGTGTGGATGGTGTTCGCGAAGGAGTAGACACCCTCGGTGTACTGGGTGTTCCACTGCATCGCGACCTCGAGGGAGAGCATCCGCTCCTTGTCCTCGGCCTCGATGCTGATCACCGAGGGGTGGACCACCTCGCCCTTGCGGGAGTTGAGGTACTTCACGAAGTCGACGATGCCGCCCTCGTAGTGGTACCGCACCGACAGCGGGTTGCCGCTCTCGTCGACGTGCTCGGGGCGCTCGTCCGTGAGCGCGATGGTCAGCCCCTTGTTGAGGAACGCCATCTCCTGGAAGCGCCGGGACAGCGTCTCGAAGGAGTACTCGGTGGTCTCGAAGATGTCCGGGTCCGCCCAGAACGTCACCGAGGTACCGGTCTCGTCCGTCGCCTCGTTCTTCTGCAGCGGGGCGGTGGGCACGCCGAGCTTGTAGTCCTGGGTCCAGCGGTAGCCATCCCGCTTGACCTCGACGGTGACCTTGGTGGACAGCGCGTTCACCACGGAGACGCCGACGCCGTGCAGACCGCCGGAGACGGAGTACCCGCCACCGCCGAACTTGCCGCCCGCGTGCAGCACGGTGAGCACCACCTCGACGGCGGGCTTGCCCTCGGACGGCACGATGTCCACCGGGATACCGCGGCCGTTGTCCACCACGCGGACCCCGCCGTCGGCCAGGAGCGTCACGTCGATGGTGTCGGCATGCCCGGCCATCGCCTCGTCGACGGAGTTGTCGACCACCTCCTGGACGAGGTGATGCAGACCACGCTCGCCGGTGGAGCCGATGTACATACCGGGGCGCTTGCGGACCGCGTCGAGGCCTTCCAGGACGGTGATCGCGCTGGCGTCGTACGACGCGCCTCCCGGCGCCGCGTCGGTGCCCGTTGTGGATGTATGGATCTCGTTGTGGTTGCCGGAATCGGCCACGAAGCGCCCTTTCTGGCACAGCACGAGCCGACTCCGGGCGTGCAGGAGCGGCTGCGTCGTTCGACATGTTCCGCTGGGGTTCCCCTGCCGAAGGCTGGGGGTGGGCGGTTGTCCCCCAGTCTACCGGTAGCTGTGACATAGATGGGGGTTTGGCGGTACCTGAGTTCGCATGTGCCGCCCGAAGAGGCCTTGCGCCGACTCCCCATACGCGGACCTGGCCTCTGAGACGCTCACAACGGCGCTCAGGGCTTCGGGGCGGTTACTTTGAGCACCTGCGCCGAGCCCCGGTTCCGCGCCGGGCGCCCGATGAGACGCACGTCACCCGTAGGTGTCCCCGGGACCGGTGCTCCCTGGAGCGCGCAGCCGCCCGTAAGAGCGGGCGGGGCCCGACGGTCCCAGGACCTTGATCAACTTTACGGTGCCGTGGCCCAGGTCCGCATTGAGCCTGGCCACCAACTGAGGTGCCAGCAGCCGCAGTTGGGTCGCCCACGCGGTGGAGTCGCAACGTACGGTGAGGACCTTCTCCTCCTCGTCGTAGCGCTGCGGCTCGCAGTGCCTGGCCAGATCCTCGCCGACGATCTGCGGCCAGCGGCCCATCACCCCGCCGACCGCGGCCGGGGCCTCCCAGCCACGTTCGGTGATCAGCCGGCTGATCGCGGCGCCCAGCGGCAGCGGATCGCGCCCGTCCGCGCGGGCGCCGCTGCGCAGCCCGCCGCGCCTGGCCTGCTTCTTCTGCTGCGCGGCGGCGCCCCGGGCGCGCGCCTGCTCCTTTGCGGCGCGCAGCGCGACGCGGGCCAGGTCGACACCGGACAGCTGAGGCTCCGGGGGCTGCTCGGTCATCGCCGCTCCACCGTGCCCTCGGCCACCGTGAAGCGGGCGCCGGCCAGCACACCGGGCACATCGTCGTCCACCGCGGCGGTGACCAGCACCTGCTCGCCGGGGGCGACCAGTTCCGCGAGCCTGTCGCGGCGTCTGGCGTCCAGCTCGGCGAAGACGTCGTCCAGGACCAGCACCGGCTCGCCGCCCGGCCCGCCCTCCGCGCGCAGCAGGTCGTACGAGGCCAGCCGCAGCGCCAGCGCGTACGACCAGGACTCGCCATGGCTGGCGTAGCCCTTCGCGGGCAGCCGCCCCAGGTTCAGCAGCAGGTCGTCGCGGTGCGGTCCGACGAGGGTGACGCCGCGCTCGATCTCCTGGCCGCGCACCCCCGCGAGGGCGGCCAGCAGCGCCTCGTACAGCTCGTCGCGGGTGGTGGCTTCCGTTTCGCCCGCCGAGTTGCGGTACTCGAAGCCGATCGGGCCACCGCCGGGGGCCAGTTGCTCGTACGCCTTGTCGGCGAGCGGCAGCAGGGCGGCGATCAGGTCCAGCCGCTGGGCGAGCAGTTCGGCGCCGGAGCGCGCCAGGTGCTGGTCCCACACGTCCAGCGTTGACATATCCATGGAGCGGCCGCCGTGCCGCCGGGCCAGCGCGGCGGACTTCAGCAGGGTGTTGCGCTGCCTGAGCACCCGGTCGTAGTCCTGCCGCACGCCCGCCATCCGCGGCGCGCGGGCGGTGATCAACTCGTCCAGGAAGCGGCGGCGTTCGCCCGGGTCGCCCTTGACCAGGGCCAGGTCCTCGGGGGCGAACAGCACGGTGCGCACGATGCCCAGCACATCGCGCGGCCTGACCTGCGAGGAGCGGTTGATCCGGGCCCGGTTGGCCCTGCCCGGGTTGATCTCCAGCTCGACCAGCTGCTGGCGGTCGCCGTGGACGACGCTGGCCCGGACCACGGCCCGCTCCGCGCCGAGCCGGACCAGCGGGGCGTCCGAGGCGACCCGGTGGCTGCCCAGGGTGGCCAGGTAGCCGACCGCCTCAACGAGATTGGTCTTGCCCTGGCCGTTGGGGCCCACGAACGCGGTGACGCCCGGGTCGAGCGGGACCTCGACCCGGGCATAGGAGCGGAAGTCGGCGAGCGACAGGTGCGCTACGTGCATCGCGTTGCTGTGGCGCGGGGCCGCGCCGACCTCCCCTTTTCCTGCTTGGTGGCTACTTGTCCGCGTCGGCCGACTCGACCGCGTGGCCGCCGAACTGGTTGCGCAGCGCGGCGATCATCTTCATCTGCGGGGAGTCGTCCTGGCGCGAGGAGAAGCGGGCGAACAGCGACGCGGTGATCGCGGGCAGCGGCACCGCGTGGTCGATGGCGGCCTCCACGGTCCACCGGCCCTCGCCGGAGTCCTGGGCGAAGCCGCGCAGCTTCTCCAGGTGCTCGTCCGAGTCCAGCGCGTTGACGGCCAGGTCGAGCAGCCAGGAGCGGATCACCGTGCCCTCCTGCCAGGAGCGGAAGACCTCGCGGACGTCGGTGACCGACTCCACCGCCTCCAGCAGCTCCCAGCCCTCGGCGTAGGCCTGCATCATGGCGTACTCGATGCCGTTGTGCACCATCTTGGCGAAGTGGCCCGCGCCGACCTTGCCCGCGTGCACCGCGCCGTGCTCGCCCTCCGGCTTGAGCGCGTCGAAGATCGGCTGGACCTTCGCGACGTTCTCCGGGTCGCCGCCGTACATCAGCGCGTAGCCGTACTCCAGGCCCCACACACCGCCGGAGACACCGCAGTCCACGAAGCCGATGCCGCGCTCGGCCAGTTCCTTCGCGTGCTTCTCGTCATCCGTCCAGCGCGAGTTGCCGCCGTCGACGATCACGTCGCCGGGGGAGAGCAGACCAGCCAGCTCGTCGATCGTCGCCTGGGTGGCCTCCCCGGCCGGGACCATCACCCACACGACGCGAGGGCCCTGCAACTTGTCCACCAGAGCCTTCAGGCTGGGGACGTCGGCGAGGTCCGGGTTGCGGTCGTAGCCGATGACGGTGTGGCCGGCGCGGCGGATGCGCTCGCGCATGTTTCCGCCCATCTTGCCGAGACCGATGAGACCGAGCTCCATCACAGATCCTTCGTTCAGACGTGCCTGACCTAGTCCCGAGCCTAGCCCCGGGCCGGGCACCCGACCCGGGGCGGTGGGCGGTTCCGGCGGTGCGGCCGGGTTGTGGCGTTCGCCACTTCTGCTGCTTCCCAGAGTGGGAGCTTTGAGACGGCCTGTGGGCGGTTGGCTCGGTAGGAGCGCCGTCGGGCGGCTCGCCGCCGTGGTGACAGCGACGAGGAGTCCGCCGCGACGGCGAGCGAACACGATGGCGGGGGCCGTCGGTCTGCTGGGTGGCACGCATCCGATGCCCAGCCGGCCCGGACGCGCGCCACCGACACTTGGCCGCAAACGCGCCCGTGGGCTCAGCCCGACAGACGCACCGGCATGATCAGGTACTTGTACGACTCCACCGCTTCCGCGTCGACCGCGGGCTTGCCGCTGAGCAGGGCGGGCTTGGTGGACGTGGTGAACGACAGCTGGGCGACCGGGGAGTCGATCGCGCTCAGGCCGTCCAGCAGGAAGGTCGGGTTGAAGGCGATCGAGATGTCCTCGCCCTCCAGCTGCGCGTCCACCCGCTCCACAGCCTGTGCGTCGTCGCTTGAGCCCGCCTCCAGCGTCAGCACGCTGTCGGTGAAGCTCAGCCGGATCGGCGTGTTCCGCTCGGCCACCAGCGCGACGCGCTTGACCGCCTCGACGAACGGGGCGGTCTCGATGACCGCTACCGACGCGAACTCGGTCGGGAACAGCGTGCGGTACTTGGGCAGGTCGCCTTCCAGCAGCCGGGTGGTGGTGCGCCGTCCAGCGCCCTCGAAGCCGATCAGGCCCTCCCCGGCACCGGAGCCGGCCAGCGCCAGCGCCACGGTGTCGCCGCTGGTCAGCGCCTTCGCGGTGTCCAGCAGGGTCTTGGCGGGGACCAGGGCGACCGCGGACAGGTCCGGGGTCTCCGGCTTCCACAGGAACTCGCGGACCGCGAAGCGGTAGCGGTCGGTGGCGGCGAGGGTGACCGTGTCCCCCTCGATCTCGATCCGCACACCGGTCAGCACCGGCAGCGTGTCATCGCGTCCGGCCGCGATGGCGACCTGGGAGACGGCGGCGGCGAAGACCTCGCCGGGCACGGTGCCGGAGGCGGACGGCATCGCGGGCAGTGCCGGGTACTCCTCCACAGGCAGGGTGTGGAGTGTGAATCGCGAGCTGCCGCACACGACGGTCACCCGCACCCCGTCGGTGGAGATTTCCACAGGCCTGTTGGGAAGTGCGCGCGAGATGTCGGCGAGCAGCCGACCGGACACCAGGACGGTGCCCTCCTCGTCGATCTCCGCCTCGACCGAGACCCGCGCCGAGACTTCGTAGTCGAAGGCCGACAGGCTCAGCTGCCCGTCCTCGGCCTTCAGCAGCAGACCGGCGAGCACGGGCGCCGGTGGGCGGGCCGGGAGACTGCGGGCCGCCCAGGCCACTGCCTCCGCGAGTACGTCGCGTTCCACCCGGAACTTCACCGGAACCGCCTCCTGCTGTTGCTGGCCGTCTGTGCCTGGCCGTCTCTCGTCTCATGGCCATCTGCCGGAGAACAGTCTGACGCACGCCACCGACAACAGGTGCGGCTTGGGGTCAAGCCGAGCTTCCCGGTGTCGAGCGCTCCTCGGCGAAGTTGTGCACAGGCCCCGCTTCGATCTTGCTTCCCCGGTATCTCTACGTGGTCGTAGTAATAGGGGGTGTGGATACCGTGGATAACCGGTTCCAGCGCAGGTCAGGGCGGATTTTTTGTCCACCGGGGCTGGGGACGGAGCCGGTGGACAACCAGCCGTCTCTGTGGACGGCCGGAAGTTGTGCACACGCGATGCACAGACAGGCCCTGGTTCTCCCCAGTCTCGTCCCCAGGAATACCCACGTTCTCCCCAGCCCAACCAGTGGACTTGGTGTGACGCCTTTCACTCCATCCGGCGACTGTCCCCGTTTCCTTGCCGAACAGTGGACAGAGGTGTGGAGAAGCCGGTGGAAGCTGTTCATAACTGGCCACAGCCTGTGGGCGAGCAGTGGACAACCGCCAACGGCCGTTGTGGAAGAGGGCGTTGTCCACAACCTGTGGAAGGCGGTTAGCCACAATTCCACACGCCGCTGACCTGGGAGGATGGCGCTTCGACGGGCTTGCCTGTGGAGGCAGTTGGGACAACTTCGTACTCCCCAGCCTGTGGACAGCCAAATCCGGCGGAACCTGTGGAGTACTGCCACACCGAGCCAAGGATTCGAACAACAAGAAGCGCCCTGGAAGTGAACTTCCAGGGCGCCGACGGTGAATCCGCGCTGCGTACTCAGGACTTGATGCGGTTGGTCAGCTCCGTCACCTGGTTGAAAATGGACCGCCGCTCGGCCATCAGCGCCCGGATCTTGCGGTCCGCGTGCATCACCGTCGTGTGGTCGCGACCGCCGAACAGCGCGCCGATCTTCGGCAGCGACAGGTCGGTCAGCTCCCTGCACAGGTACATGGCGATCTGCCGCGCGGTGACCAGGACCCGGCTGCGGGACGAGCCGCACAGGTCCTCGACGGTCAGCCCGAAGTAGGCGGCCGTCTCCGCCATGATGGCGTTCCCGGTGATCTCCGGAACCACGTCCTCCCCGCCCGGGATCAGGTCCTTGAGGACGATCTCGGTCAACTGGAGGTCCACCGGCTGCCGGTTGAGACTGGCGAACGCCGTCACCCGGATCAGCGCGCCCTCCAACTCGCGGATGTTGCGCGAGATCCGGGAGGCGATGAACTCCAGGACCTCCGGCGGGGCGTTGAGTTGCTCCTGAACCGCCTTCTTGCGCAGGATCGCGATGCGCGTCTCCAGCTCGGGTGGCTGGACGTCGGTGATCAGTCCCCACTCGAAGCGGTTGCGCAGCCGGTCCTCCAGGGTCACCAGCTGCTTGGGCGGCCGGTCCGAGGACAGCACGATCTGCTTGTTGGCGTTGTGCAGCGTGTTGAAGGTGTGGAAGAACTCCTCCTGCGTCGACTCCTTGCTCGCCAGGAACTGGATGTCGTCGACCAGCAGGATGTCCATCTCGCGATAGCGCTTGCGGAACGCGTCGCCCTTGCCGTCCCGGATGGAGTTGATGAACTCGTTGGTGAACTCCTCCGAGCTGACGTACCGCACCCGGGTGCCCGGGTAGAGGCTGCGGGCGTAGTGCCCGATCGCGTGCAGCAGGTGGGTCTTGCCCAGGCCGGACTCGCCGTAGATGAACAGCGGGTTGTACGCCTTCGCCGGGGCCTCGGCGACCGCGACCGCCGCGGCGTGCGCGAAGCGGTTGGAGGCGCCGATGACGAAGGTGTCGAAGAGATACTTCGGGTTCAGCCGGGCCGTCGGCTCACCGGGGCCGGTCGCGGGCGCGGGCTGGGCGGCCAGCGGTCCGGGGGCACCGCTGGGCGGCGCCGGCAGCGGATCCTGCGGGCGGCCGCCGCCGTGCCGCTCGGTGGGCTGGCGCTGCTGGTAGCCGGGCTGCTGCTGTCCGTAGTCTCGCTGCGGGACCGGGGGGTACGGGTCGCGCTCGGCGAAGCCGCCGTGCCGCTGCCAGCTCTCGGCGCCGGAGTGGCCGTCGTCCTGGGGCCGCGCGTGGTTCTGGGCGTGGCCGTACGCGTCCGGGGCGCTCGGGGCGGCGGGGCGCGGCCAGCCGCCGGTGGTGTCGCGGCCGGTGGGGTAGTCGGGGTAGGCGCGGCGGATGACCGGGCCGTCGCCGCCCGGGCGGCCGTACTCGTCCCACTGCCCGCGCTGCTCGCCGTACGGGGCGGCGGGTGCCTGCGGAAGGGGCGGTGCCGGGGCGGGCGGGGTCTGCGGGGCCGCCGAGTCGGTGCTGGCGTCCACGGTGATGGCGATGCGGATCGGGCGGCCGAACTCGCGGCTGAGGCCCTCGGTGATCAACGGCAGCAGGCGGCCCTCCAGCACGCCCTTGGCGTACTCGTTGGGCGCGGCCAGCAGCGCGGTGTCGGCCACCAGCGCCAGCGCCTGGCACACCTTGAGCCACCGCTGGTCCTTGGCCTCGACGCCTTGGCCCTCGGCGAGGAGCTGTTCGAGCACCCGGGGCCATACTGCGGCTAGATCGGCAGTTACATCAGCCACAGTGCACGCTCTCTCGCTCGGTGGGTGGGCTCGCTCGGTGGAATTGAGAGGGCGCCGACGTGTCCCACGAAGGTGTGGTTCTCGGGAAGTGCGGGAAGTATGTCGGGTTGGTTCGGCGGAGGTTCCTGAGTCCAGCCACGGTAGTCAGCGCCCCGTCTGTGGTTCAAGTCGTTGTCCACAGGGTGTGTACAAATGTGCCATGCGTCAGCGGGGCCTGCTTCAGTGGGTCGGGGTCGGCGCGTCGTCCCGGGGGCAGCCGGTTTGACCGGATGGCTCAGCCGCGCGTACCGTAACCAGGTCGAGTTGTCGATGGCTGCTGCCGCCTGCCTTACGAAGGGCACAGATCACTTCAGGTGACTGGTAAGCGGTACACCTAAAGGCGTATCGCGAGAGCTTCGTGGGCGCACGGTGACAGCCAAGCGACGCCCCACACACGTCTCGGACGAAGCGGACGAGACACCAAGCATTCCTGGAGTCCCCGAGTGAGCAAGCGCACCTTCCAGCCGAACAACCGTCGTCGCGCGAAGACCCACGGCTTCCGGCTGCGCATGCGCACCCGTGCCGGGCGCGCCATCCTCGCGACGCGCCGCAGCAAGGGCCGCGCGCGCCTGTCCGCCTGATCGCACGGGTCATGCCGTGCTGCCCACCGAAAACCGGCTGAGGCGGCGCCAGGACTTCGCGACAGCGGTACGGCGAGGGCGCCGAGCCGGACGCCCACTACTCGTCGTGCACCTGCGAGACAGTGACATCACGGACCCGCACGCTACGGGGGGGAGTGCTCCCCCGGCGCGTGCGGGTTTCGTCGTGAGCAAGGCCGTGGGCGGAGCCGTCGAGCGGAACCGGGTGAAGCGCCGACTGCGGCACCTGGTTCGCGAACGGTTGTCCGAGCTGCCCCCAGGTAGCCTGGTGGTTGTACGGGCATTGCCCGGCGCCGGCGCCGCGGATCACTCTCTCCTGGCCCGCGACCTGGACGCCGCATTGCGGCGGCTACTGGGGGGGAGGGGCGCGCGATGAAATATCCGTTGATGTGGCTCATCAAGCTGTACCAGTGGACGATCAGCCCGCTGCTAGGGCCGGTCTGCAAGTACTACCCCTCCTGTTCCCACTACGGGTACGAGGCCATTGCCGTGCACGGCGCGGTCAAGGGCACGGCCCTGACCGCGTGGCGCGTCCTGCGCTGCAACCCGTGGTCCCTGGGCGGTGTGGACCATGTTCCGCCGCGCAAGCGACCACCGTGGCACGCTCGACTGCGCGAGGCGCTACGGAAATCCGCCGGCGGGCACCCCGCCGTTGAAGCCAACAGGGCGACCGAGACCCAGCCCACTGCCCAAGGAGCCTGATCTGTGGGAACGATCCTGAGTCCCCTCTATACCGCTGTTTCGTGGATCATCGTTCAGTTCCACTCGTTCTACAGCCTGATCTTCAACCCTGACAGCGGTTGGGCGTGGGGCCTGTCCATCGTCTCGCTGGTGGTCCTGATCCGGATCTGCCTGATCCCGCTGTTCGTCAAGCAGATCAAGGCGACGCGGAACATGCAGGTGCTCCAGCCGAAGATGAAGGCGATCCAGGAGCGCTACAAGCACGACAAGCAGCGTCAGTCCGAAGAGATGATGAAGCTGTACAAGGAGTCGGGCACCAACCCGCTCTCCAGCTGCTTGCCCATCATCGCTCAGTCGCCGTTCTTCATGGCGCTGTACGGCGTGCTGCACAACATCGCCAGTGGCCACCAGGTCGGCGTCATCCACGCGGAGCTGCTGAACAGCGCCCGGCACGCGCACATCTTCGGCGCGCCGCTGTCGGTGAAGTTCACCGACAGCGCCAGCAAGGTCATCTCCCTGGGCGCCTCCCCGACCGATGTGCGGATCGTCACGATCGTCATGATCGTCCTGATGTCGGCGTCGCAGTTCTACACGCAGCGCCAGCTGATGACGAAGAACGTCGACATGACGGCCAAGACGCCGTTCATGCAGCAGCAGAAGATGCTGATGTACGTCTTCCCGGTGATGTTCGCCGTCTTCGGCATCAACTTCCCCGTCGGTGTCCTGGTCTACTGGCTGACCACCAACGTGTGGACCATGGGTCAGCAGATGTTCGTCATCCGCCGCAACCCGACTCCGGGCAGCCTCGCCTTCAAGGAGCGCCAGGAGCGTCTGCGGGCCAAGGGCAAGCTCGTCGAGGAGCCGAAGGCCGCCGCCCGGACCACCGAGGGCGGTCAGCCGGTCAAGCGCCAGCAGCCCAAGCGGCAGACCAAGGCCCAGCGGCAGTCCGGCTCCGGCCAGGCCGCGGCCGTCGGCTCGGCGAAGGACGACACGGGGTCCGATGCCGCGCCCAAGCTGGACAAGGAGCCGGAGGACGCCAAGCCGTCCGCTGGCTCAGCGGGGCAGCCCAAGGGACAGCCCAAGGGCGGGCAGCGCAAGGGCCAGCAGCGGTCCAAGCACCCTTCGAAGAAGTAGCGCCGGAAGAATCCGCGCCCAGCGAGCGCAGCGCAAATGGATAGGAGTCCATCCGTGACGGAAGGCAACACCCCCGTCGTCGAGGGCGAGGACGCCCTGACCCGCCTTGAGCAGGAAGGGGAGATCGCCGCCGATTACCTCGAGGGCCTGCTGGACATCGCCGATCTCGACGGCGACATCGACATGGATGTCGAGGGCGACCGGGCCGCCGTCTCGATCGTCGGCGACTCGGCCAGCCGTGACCTGCAGAAGCTGGTCGGCCGGGACGGCGAGGTGCTGGAGGCGCTGCAGGAGCTGACCCGTCTGGCGGTGCACCGGGAGACCGGTGACCGCAGCCGCCTGATGCTGGACATCGGTGGCTTCCGGGCCCGCAGGCGCGCCGAGCTGACCGAGCTGGGCGCCAAGGCGGCGGAGGAGGCCAAGGGCACCGGTGAGCCGGTCAAGCTGCGGCCGATGACGCCGTTCGAGCGCAAGGTCGTGCACGACGCGGTGGCGGCGGCGGGGCTGCGCAGTGAGTCTGAGGGTGAGGAGCCCCAGCGTCGAGTGGTCGTCCTCCCGGCCTGACGCTGTACGCACCATGTTGGACGGCCCCGCCTGGGGGCCCGGGGGCGCCCGGGCGCAGGCGGGGCCGACACTTGTCAGTCTGCTAGTCGGGCCCTGACCGCGCCGCGGTACGGGCACCGTGGAACTGAAGGGACGGCCCCGTGACGGAGGCAGCCGCCGAGCTTCCCCCCGCGCCCCAGCAAGCGCACACGATTTTCGGCGACCGGTTCGCTGATGCCGTGCGGTACGCAGAACTGCTCGCCGACGCCGGGGTGCGCCGAGGTCTGATCGGCCCGCGTGAGGTTCCTCGGCTGTGGGAGCGGCATCTGCTGAACTGCGCTGTGCTCTCCGACGTGGTCCCGCAGGGGGTCTCGGTGTGCGACGTGGGCTCGGGCGCCGGGCTGCCTGGCATTCCGCTGGCGCTGGCGCGGCCGGACCTGCGGATCACGCTGCTGGAGCCCCTGCTGCGGCGGACGACCTTCCTGGAGGAGGTCGTGATGCTGCTGGGGCTGGACAACGTCTCGGTGGTACGTGGCCGGGCCGAGGAGATGATCGGCCACCTTCCGCCGGTGGACGTGGTCACCGCTCGAGCGGTGGCACCGCTGGACCGGCTCGCGGGCTGGGGGATTCCGCTGCTGCGGCCGCACGGCGAGATGCTCGCGATCAAGGGCGACACCGCGGAGGAGGAGCTGAAGGCCGCGCGTGCGGCGCTCAGCAAACTCGGCGCGGTGGAGACGTCCGTGGTCCAGGCGGGTGTGGGATTGATGGATCCGCCGTCCACCGTGGTCCGGGTGCTGGTCGGCGAGAGTCCGGGTGGAGTGCGCGCCGCGACTCGTCGGGCCAAGGCGGCTCGGGCGAACCGCCCGGGGAATGGCGGTCGGCGGCGTCGCTGACGGCCTCTGTGCTCCATACAAACGGCCAAAACTACATATATCGGAGTGTCGTGAACTAAACGGACATCCTTCTGTGCATCGTGTTTCACGTGAAACGTCGCTCACTGCTGCCAGGAATCCTCAGCCGTGGCCGCGCGGCGGCCGAGGCGCGCACACGGAAGCCCCACCCTGCGGTGGACTCATCCACAGATTCATCCACAGGAGAACGGGCCTCACTGGTTCACGACCCGGAAAGCATGGCAGGCTCTGTGCATCGCGAGCCTGCAGCCGAGGAGAGTGAATCCTTGCGGTCCGACGCCAATACCGCGGGACCGATGACCGACCCGGTCCCCGGCCCCCGTAGTGAACCGACAGGGGAGGGTGTTTCACGTGAAACGCTGCCTCCCATGGACGACACCCCGATCGGCCGGGCCGCCCAACTGGCGGTAGAGGCACTGGGAAGGGCTGGTGAGGGGCTTCCCCGGCCGGAACAGACCAGAGTGATCGTGGTCGCCAACCAGAAGGGCGGGGTCGGCAAAACCACGACAACGGTCAACCTCGCCGCGTCACTCGCCCTGCACGGCGGACGGGTTCTGGTCGTCGACCTGGACCCGCAGGGCAATGCCTCCACAGCGCTGGGCATCGACCACCACGCCGAAGTCCCCTCGATCTACGACGTTCTGGTGGAAGGCCGGCCGCTCGCCGAGGTGGTGCAGCCGGTCCCGGATGTCGAGGGGCTGTTCTGTGCGCCCGCCACCATCGACCTGGCCGGTGCCGAGATCGAACTGGTCTCGCTCGTGGCCCGGGAGAGCCGTCTCCAGCGCGCCATCGAGTCCTATGAGCAGCCGTTGGACTACATCCTCATCGACTGTCCGCCCTCGCTGGGTCTCCTGACGGTCAACGCCTTGGTCGCCGGCGCCGAGGTGCTGATCCCCATCCAGTGCGAGTACTACGCCCTGGAGGGCCTTGGGCAGTTGCTGCGGAACGTGGACCTGGTCCGCGGCCATCTCAATCCCAAGCTGCATGTGTCGACCATCCTGTTGACCATGTACGACGGACGCACCAGACTCGCCGCGCAGGTCGCCGAGGAGGTACGCAGCCACTTCGGCAAGGAGGTGCTGCGTACCAGCATTCCGCGTTCGGTGCGCATCTCCGAGGCACCCAGCTACGGACAGACGGTCCTCACCTACGACCCGGGCTCCAGCGGGGCGCTCTCCTACCTTGAGGCCGCCCGGGAAATGGCGCTCCGCGGTGTCGGCAGAGGCGCCGAGTATGACGGACAGCACGCGCACATGGCGCGCCAGGACAATGAGTACGACCAGCACAGCATGTCGGAGGGGATCAAGTGAGCGAGCGACGCAGAGGGTTGGGGCGGGGGCTCGGTGCGCTGATTCCTGCTGCGCCAACGGGGTCCGACAAGTCCGGTCCCGCCGTGGGAACGGCGGTCACCTCACCGTCCGCGGTGCCCGTGCTCACGCCGGAGCGCGGGGTCGCGGCGGCCAAGGTCGCCGGGCTGGTGGACCGGGGTACGCGCGAAGCGTCACCGGTGACCGACCTTCCCGTTTCACGTGAAACCGAGGCCGCTGCCACCGAGGCCGCACCCGCCGAGGTGGCCGGAGCGCACTTCGCCGAGCTGCCCATCGACTCGATCTCCCCGAACCCGCGGCAGCCCCGTGAGGTCTTCGACGAGGACGCACTGGCCGAACTGGTCACCTCCATCAAGGAAGTCGGCCTGCTCCAGCCGGTCGTGGTGCGCCAGACCAGCCCTGGGCACCATGAGCTGATCATGGGTGAGCGCCGTTGGCGGGCCTGCCGTGAGGCGGGCCTTGAGCGCATCCCCGCCATCGTCCGCGCCACCGAGGACGAGAAGCTGCTACTGGACGCCCTGCTGGAGAACCTGCACCGGGCACAGCTCAATCCACTGGAAGAGGCCGCCGCCTACGACCAGTTGCTTCAGGACTTCAGCTGCACCCATGAGGAACTGGCCGACCGCATCGGGCGCTCCCGGTCCCAAGTCTCCAACACCCTGAGGCTGCTGAAGCTGTCCCCGCCTGTCCAACGACGAGTAGCGGCGGGAGTTCTGTCGGCAGGACACGCACGTGCGCTGCTCGCGCTGGACGACGTCCAGGAGCAGGACCGGCTGGCTCAGCGGATCGTTGCCGAGGGGCTGTCGGTACGCTCGGTCGAGGAGATCGTGGCCCTGATGGGCGCCGAGTCCAGCTCCGCCAAGAAGCCCAAGGGGCCTCGGGCCGGTAGGCGGCTGTCCCCCGCCCTCACCGATCTCGCGTCCCGGCTGTCGGACCGCTTCGAGACCCGGGTGAAGGTCGACCTGGGACAGCGCAAGGGAAAGATCGTCGTTGAGTTCGCCTCGATAGAGGATCTGGAGCGCATCCTCGGGGAGATCGCCCCGGGCGAGGGCCGGGTGCTTGAGCAGGGCCTGGCCGCCGAGTCCGAGCAGGACGACTCGGAGTGAGCTGAGCATTCCGGGACTGACAGGGCGGGTCGCGTTCGTGGAACGCGACCCGCCCTTTATGGGCCCTCGGTATCGGGCAGGTCGCGACCCGGTTACGATGCGGGTGGGTATGGCGCTCCACGGTGAAGGGAAGCCCATGCGATCGGTGAGCCGCACTCTGCTGGGACACGGCTGGCGCAAGGCCGCGCTGGTGGCCACTGGGTTGGGTCTGGGGGCGGTCGGCGGCTTCGTCGGCAGCCTGCTCAAGGAACGCGAGGCGCTGGACGCGGCGCTTGCGGCAGCCGCCCTCCACCCCGTCGAGGACGCTCTGTCCAGCCGCCGGACAGGGGCGCGGCTCCTCACAACGGCGGGGCCGACCGACCGTCCGCTAGAGATGAGGGCCTGAGGCCATGGGGCGTCGGCTCGTACCGCTTACGTTGGACAACCTTCCGGATCTGCCCAAGCGTTGCCGCTCCTGTGTGTTCTGGGAACTCGACCCGGTGAGCGGTGAGGCGGCGGCGCAGGCGGGCAAGCCGGAGTTGGAGAAGGAAGCGTGGATCTCGGCCGTGCTGCTGGAGTGGGGCTCCTGCGGCAGGGTCGCCTACGTGGACGAAGTGCCGGCAGGGTTCGTGCTCTATGCCCCGCCCGCCTATGTGCCGCGGTCCCTGGCGTTTCCCACCAGTCCGGTCTCCCCTGACGCCGTGCAGTTGATGACCTCGCGGGTGCTGCCCGGGTACCAGGGACAGGGGCTCGGCAGGGTGCTGGTACAGACGGTGGCCAAGGACCTGGTGCGGCGCGGGTTCAAGGCGATCGAGGCCTTCGGTGACGCGAAGTGGGAGGAGCCGTGCTGCATGCTGCCCGCGGACCATCTCACGGCGGTGGGTTTCAAGACGGTCCGGCCCCATCCGCGGTACCCGCGGCTGCGCCTGGACCTACGGACCACCATCTCCTGGAAGGAAGATGTCGAGATGGCCATCGACCGGCTGCTCGGCGCCGTCCAGAAGGAACCAGCCCTCCGGCCGTTGTAAGCGCGGTTTCACGTGAAACATGGATGAGGGGGCGCCCGATGGGCGCCCCCTCATCCATACGCTGGGCCGAGATCAGCCGATGAACGCGTCCAGGTCGCGCTCGAGCGCGGCCTTCGGCTTGGCGCCGACGATCGTCTTGACGACCTCACCGCCCTTGTAGACGTTCATCGTCGGGATCGACATCACGCCGTACTTGGCGGCGGTGGCGGGGTTCTCGTCGATGTTGAGCTTGACGATTTCCAGCTTGTCGCCGTGCTCCGCGGCGATCGCCTCCAGCGAGGGAGCGACCTGGCGGCACGGACCGCACCACTCAGCCCAGAAGTCGACCAGTACGGGCTTGTCGCTCTTGATGACGTCCTCGTCGAAAGAGGCGTCGGTTACGGACTTGAGAGCCACGGCTTTTCTCCTCAGTGTTGCTGTGTGCGGGGTGGGTCAAGTGAAGCGGATCAGATGGCAGCAGCCGACTTCTCCGGCTCTGCGGACTTCTCGGCGTCATTCAAGGCGGCCAGGTACCGCTCGGCGTCCAGTGCGGCGGCACAACCGGTACCGGCCGCGGTGATCGCCTGACGGTAGGTGTGGTCGACCACGTCACCGGCCGCGAACACACCAGTGAGGTTGGTGCGGGTGCTGGGCGAGTCGACCTTGAGGTAGCCCTCGCCGTCCAGCTCCAACTGCCCCTTGAACAGTTCGGTACGCGGGTCATGGCCGATCGCGATGAACAGGCCGGTCACCGGCAGCTCGGAAGTCTCACCGGTCCTCACGTTGCGCAGGGTGAGACCGGAGAGCTTGCCGTCGCCGTGGAGTTCGGCGACCTCGCTGTCCCAGACGAACGAGACCTTCGGGTCGGCGAACGCCCGCTCCTGCATCGCCTTGGAGGCCCGCAGGGTGTCACGACGGTGCACGACGGTGACGGACTTGGCGAACCGGGAGAGGAAGGTCGCCTCCTCCATCGCGGTGTCACCGCCACCGATCACGGCGATGTCCTGGTCCTTGAAGAAGAAGCCGTCACATGTGGCACACCACGACACGCCACGGCCGGACAGCTCGTCCTCGGAGGGCAGGTTCAGCTTGCGGTGCTGCGAACCCGTGCTCACGATGACCGCCCTGGCGCGGTGTACGTTGCCCGCCGAGTCGGTGACGGTCTTGATCTCGCCAGTGAGGTCCACCGCCGTCACGTCGTCCGCTACCAGCTCGGCGCCGAAGCGCTCGGCCTGGGCCCGCATGTTGTCCATCAGGTCCGGGCCCATGATGCCCTGGGGGAAGCCGGGGAAGTTCTCCACGTCGGTGGTGTTCATCAGCGCGCCGCCAGCGGTGACGGAGCCCTCGAAGACCAGTGGCTTCAAGGAGGCCCGGGCAGTGTAGAGGGCCGCGGTGTAGCCCGCCGGCCCGGACCCGATGATGATCACGTTGCGGACATCGCTCACGGCTGTCTTCCTCGTCTCTGCCGACTGCTGTGGGAACCCTTGCGGAGGCTTCACCCCGCCTAACGGATCCTACGATGCGGGCATTCCCGGGGAGCCCGACCGTCGCCGCTCTCCGTCAGTTCACACGGTGACGGTTCACACGCTGAAGGCGCGCGGGACGCTTCCGGCGGCTCAGCGGTTGTACGTCTGCTGAGTCAGGACGTGGCCCGGCGTGGCGGAACCCGTGCTGTCACACGACGCGTCGACGACAAAGGCGTCTACCCGGGCGGGGTCGGCCGGATGCGGCAGCACGATCAGATACGCGGCGTGTCCGTCATACGTCCCACGGGAGAGGGCCAGCGGTGTCCCGGCCCGGCCGGTGCCCCTCAGCACGCAGGACGGTGCGGGCGCGGCCTGGGTGGCGAACGGCGTCTCCTCCGCATGACCGCCGGACTTCGGCGAGGCGGCACCGGCGTGGTTGAGCAGCTCATGGACCTTCGTGGGCAGCGCCGCGCCGGAGAACATGCCCGGCTGCTGGGCGCCGGTGGTGGCCGGTCCCGTGGATTGGCCGCTGTGGGACGACCCGAGTGAGCTTACGAGGAGCCCACCGAGGGCGAGTACAGCGGCAGCGCTCGCGGCGGCCAGCAGCGTGCGGCCCCGGCGCCGGCGCGGCCGGGCCCGGCCCGGTCCGGTGGCAGCGTGCGCATGCGCAGCGGGGCGTTGGATCGAGGGCGCTGTTTCACGTGAAACACGGGTCGAATTCGCAGCCGAGGCCGCCCGTGCCGGCTTGGACACGTCGGTGGACGTCGAATCGGGCGCGGTTGCGTTGATCAGCGCCTCAGCGGCGAGTGCGGCGTCGATGCGCTCCGCGACATCGGCCGGCATTCGGGACGGCCCGGGAAGGCTGCCGAGCAGGTTGCGGATCTCGTCCAGGGAGTCCCGTACATCGGTGCAGACGACGCAGTCCGCGAGGTGGCCGCGGAGGGCGGCCGTGCGCTCGGGCGGAAGGATGCCCTCGGCGAATGCGGAGATCTCGGAGACCTCGGGATGTTCGTCCGTGCTGGCCGTGGATGTCACTGCTGACCACCTCCGCCCTTCACGGCGTCCTTCGGATCTTTCACTGACGTCTCTGGGACGGATGTCGCCTCCGTCCGGTTCCTTCCCCTGCCGGAACTCGCGCTACTCCCGTGCGTCGTACGCAGGTGGGTGAGCAGTGGAAGCAGGCGGGCACGGCCCCGGGCACATCTGCTTTTGACCGTGCCGGGCGGTACGTCGAGAACCTTCGCCGCCTCGGCGACCGGATAACCCTGCATGTCCACCAGGACCAGGGCGGCGCGCTGGTCCGGCGGGAGTGTGGCGAGGGCATGGATCAGTTCGCGATGGAGTTCCCCGCGCTCGGCCGGAACCTCGGCGGACTCGTGGGGCTCGACCAGTGTCTCCAACTGCTCGGTGTCAGCGAGCGGCGCGGTGCGCCGGGAGGCGGCCTTGCGGGCCCGGTCGAGGCAGGCGTTCACGGTGATGCGGTGCAGCCAGGTGGTGACGGCCGACTGCCCGCGGAACGTGTGCGCCGAACGGAAGGCCGACACCAGGGCGTCCTGCACCGCGTCCGCGGCCTCCTCGGGGTCGCCCAGGGTACGCACCGCGACCGCCCACAGACGGTCGCGGTGGCGCCGCACCAACTCGGCGAAGGCGTCGGGATCGCCCGCGACATGGCGGGAGAGGAGATCCAGGTCAGTGGCCTCTCCCTGCGATCCCTGGCCCAACGCCATGCCTCCTCCTACGACGACAAGCCGGTGAACGACACGTTCGTTATGGCCTGCTTGTAGCCCGCTTGACTGTAAGTGGCAGGGTCCTCAGGGGATTTCGGCACCGCGGTGATCCAGACGAGGACATACCGTGTCGACGCTGGGTTCTTGACGGAGAGTTGGGCCGTGCTGCTGTCGGTCTGCGTCGAGGCGAGCTGGTGCATGCCCGAGGGCTGCGTCGACGGCGAGAGCGAGTCCGCCGCGTACAGCGAGACCGCCGTGTAAGAACCGCTGTAGCGGAACGTGATGGTGCCGCCGCTGACCTTCTGCGCCGAACCGAGGTCGTAGACGATTCCGACGCCCTGCTTGTAGGGGGCCAGCACGGGGCCCTCGTCGAAGGTTTTGGTGATCCAGTACTTTGACCCGCCCTTGCCGTAGGTGTCGTTGACCTGATCAGGGTGCTGCGGGCTCCCGTCCGGCGCGTACTCCTTGGCGTTCTGGATGGCCAGCGGCTTGGGCGTGCCGTGTTGCGTGCCGGTGCTCGTGCTCCCCTTCTGCTGTTGTTGCTGCTGCTGGGTGGACCCCGACTGACCGCCCTGGTTCATCAAGGTGTCCGCCACCTGCCAACTGCCAAGGCCCAGCGCGGCGATGAGCAGTGCGGCGACGCTCCACTTGAACGCCTTGCCCGCACGGCCGGACAGCGCCGGAGGCGGCGGGGGCACCGGGACCTGACGAGTGGGGCCCGGCTGGCCGGGACGCGCCGGGGGCTGACGGTAGGCGGTCTGCGGGAACGTTGGTGCCTGCGGCTCCGGCGGCCGGATCCTGGGCAGCGCGGCGACGGCCTTGGCGAGCTCCTCCGGGGTGGTGAGCGGCTGCTCGTGGCGTGACGGATGGGCACCGTCGTTGATCAGGGCGCGCATGGCCAGCCCGGACAGACCGCGGTGCACACCCGCCCGTACCTGGTCGGGGGAGGCCAGGCCGAGGTCCTTGGGCAGGCCCTTGAGCCCGTGGGCGTCCTCCGGGTACGGCCAGCGGCCGGTCAGCGCCGAGTACAGCAGGGCGCCGATCGCCTCGGTGTCGGTGCGCTTGGGGCGCTCCGACTCGATTCCGCGCAGCGCCGCGTCAACCGCCAGTCCCCGGATGCGGTACTGCCCGGACTCGGAGCGCAGCACTGAGCCGGGGTTGAGGCGAAGATGGGAAAGGCCTTCGCGGTGGGCCGCCGCCATGGCCTGGGAGACCTGGCTGACGAGTTGGTACGCCTCGTACGGCTCCAGCGGACCGGAGGCGAGGAGCGGGCCCAACTCCGTTGCGTCAGGCAGCCATTCGTGGACGACGTAGACGAGTTCGTTCTCCTCGACGGCGTCAAGGACCTGAACGAAGCGCGGGTCCCCCAGTAGCGCGGCGGAGCGGGCGGCTGACAGCACGGTACGGGCACGGGGGTGATCGGCGGGCAGCAGGTGGACGCCCACCGCGCGGCGGAGCTTCTCGTCGACGGCACGCCAACTGCTGAAGCCGTCAACGCGGGTGACGCACTCTTCCAGGCGGTAGCGCCGGGCGAGTCTGTGACCGCTGTGCAACTCCGGTGGTTCGGGGTGCGGTGGGGTCGGCGCGGTCTCCTCCGAAGTCTTCCGCTCAGCGTCCTGCGTTTCGCTCTGGGCCGTCGCCCCGTCGCCCGTGACCCCGCCCGCGCCGGCGGCGAGCGGCGCTTGGCCGCTCTCGTTGGCCACGTCGACGGCAGCCGTGCTCCGCTCCGCCACCGTCGTTCCTGCCTCCCCATCCGTTGGACGCGTCGTGCACAGCGTCTATACCGAAGCCGTCCGTATCAAAGCCAAGGACAATTGTGCCCGCAGTCCGCCGCTATGCACGACACACGGTGGCGGGCGATGGTTGCCCGCTGGCGTCACGTCAACGACCCAGACGACCGCGCACCATACCCACCATCGCTGTCAATTCCTCGATGCGCATCCGGCGTGCTGCTCCATAGAAGACCCCTAGCAGAATGATGCCGCCGCCCACCAGTGCGGCGAGCGAACCGAGGAAACCGCTGCCGAGCAACTTGCTGATCCAGTAGGCCGCGGCCCCACCGAGCAGCGCCGCCGGCAGGCTGGCGCCGATCAGCCGGGCGTAGGTACGGACGACGTGCGCTCCGTCCAGGTCACCGCCAAGACGCTTGCCCAGCCGCTTCACGGCGACACCCACGCCGACCACGTAGGCGAGGCCGTAGGAGGCGGCCATGCCGACGACGGCCCAGCGGGCGGGCAGCGTGAGGAAGCAGAGCCCGGAGGCCGCCGCGTTGACCGTCGCGACGATCACCGTGTTGTAGAAGGGGGTTCGGGTGTCCTCGTAGGCGTAGAAGCCGCGCAGCACGACGTACTGCACCGAGTACGGGATCAGTCCGAGGCCGAACGCCATCAGGACGTAGCCGATGTTGCGGGCGCCGGCCTCGCCGGAGCTGGAGTACATCATGGTGGCCATCGGAACGCCGAGCGCCAGGAAGGCGAAGGCGCACGGGACGATCGCGACGGCCGAGGTCCGCAGTCCGTACGACAGGTCGTCGCGCACCGCGGAAGCGTCACCGTCGGCCGCGGCGCGGGAGATGCGCGGCAGCACCGCGGTCATCACCGAGACCGTGATGATCGCCTGCGGCATCTGCCACAGCAGCAGCGCGTAGTTGTAGGCCGTGATACCGGTACCGGGGTGTCCCTGCTTGTCGGCGACCGCGCCCGCCCAGGTGGCGAGCTGGGTGACGACCACCATGCCCGCCTGGTTGGCCAGCACGAACAGGAAGGTCCACTTGGCGAGCTTGGCGGCGTGGCCCAGGCCGTGCCCACGCCAGTCGAAGCGCGGCCGGATGCGCAGGCCGGACTCGCGCAGGTACGGGATCATGGCCAGTGCCTGGACCATGAGACCCAGCAGGGTGCCGATGCCCAGCAACCGCACGCCCTCGGGGGAGATCGAGGCGGCATCCACGCCGGAGGTGCGGGCGGTGCCGTAGACCCAGATGAAGGCGCCGAAGGTGGCGATGACGACGATGTTGTTCAGGACGGGGGTCCACATCATCGCGCCGAAACGGCCGCGGGCGTTGAGGATCTGTCCGAGGACGACGTGCACGCCCATGAAGAACATGGTCGGCAGGCAGTAGCGGGTGAAGGACACGGCGACGCTCATCGTCACCGGGTCGGAAGCGATCTTGTCCGACATCAGCCGCACCAGCACGGGCGCGCCGAGCACCATGACCGTGGTGACGGCCGCCAGGCCCACCACTACGAGGGTCAGCAGCCGGTTGGCGTAGGCCTCGCCACCGTCCTCGTCGTTCTTCATCGCCCGCACCAACTGCGGAATGAACACCGCGTTGAGTGCGCCGCCGCCGACCAGGATGTAGATCATCGTCGGCAGGGTGTTGGCGACCTGGTAGCTGTCGTTCAGCGTCGATACGCCGATGGCGCCACCGATGACCAGGGTGCGCAGGAAGCCCGTGACCCGGGAGACCAGCGTTCCCGCGGCCATCACCGCGCTGGACTTGAGCAGGCTGCTCGCCCGGCCCCCGGAGCGGGCGGCCTCGGCGGGCTCCGCGGTGGCCTCGGGCTGCGGATCCGTGGCCACGGCGGCTTCCGGCGCCGGTTCGGCGGGGACGCCGGTGAACACCGGCTGCTGTTGGGTGGCGGCGGGCTGCTGGTCACGGAAGAAGTGCGCGTACGGGTCCTGGTCCGGCTGCTGCTGCACCGCGCCACTGGGGGCGGCGTACGGGTTCGCGCCCGCGTACGGGTTCGGCTGGCCGTCGCCGTACGGCGCGGGGGCCTCCGGCTGGCGGGGAGGCTGCGGCGCCCACTGCCGGGGGTCGGCGGCGGGCTGCTGGTAGCCCTGCGGCGGGTACGGCTGTGCAACGGACGGCGCCGGGGGCGGCGCGGGCCGGTCGTAGCGGGCCTCGGGTGCCGGTGCCTGCTGGGCGTACGGGTTGTGGGCGTACGACTCCGGTGGGTAAGGGCTGGAACCGGAGCGGTGCTCGGGCGGAGGCGGCGGGCTCGCGGCCGTCGCGTCGTCGTACGACGACGCCCGGTCACGCTCCTCGTCGTACGGCGCGTTCATCACTGCCCCACCTTAAGGTTTGCGGCCCAGGCCCTGCCCCTGGCTATCGGTCCACCTTCTCACCCGCTGCCCGGTCCCCCGGGCTTTCCGCCGCGGTGTCAGCGGCCGGGTCACCCGGCTGCTCAGGGACCCTGTCGCCGCCTTCGGCGGCCTGCCCGTGGCCCTCATCCGGTTCCTGCGGCTCGTCGGCCGTGTTGTCGGCCGCCAGCAGTGCCCGGCGCTTGCGCTGCCGGTACATGCGGATTCCGGCCAGGACGAGCAGCAGCAGTCCACCGGCGATCACCAGCATCACGGTGTCGGTGATGGAGGTGACGTTCACCTGGAAGACCATGGGCTGGCCATAGGGCGTGCCGTCCGCGGTGAACAACTGGGCGGCCACCCAGGTCTTGCCGTTGGCGCTGGCGGTGGTCCGGAACTTCAGCGAGCGGTTGTGACCCCCGTCGACGGTCACGGCCTGCGGTTGGCCCACGTCGAGGCGGTTGTTCTGGCTGGAGGTCAGCCGCAGCTGCAACCCGGTGATCTGCTGGGCGAGGCTGTTCTGCACGGTCACCGGGATCGTCGCGCTGCGCCCGGAAAGAGTGATCGACTTCTTGTCGATGATGTGTACGTCCTGGGTGAGGCCGCTCAGATACGCGGCGACGTCGCCCCGGAAGTGCGCCGCGTTGTCCGTGTCACCGCGCCACTGGGTGGACATCGAGCGCAGGACGGCGGTTCCGAACGGGGTGGTGACACGGTCCTTGCGGGAGAGGATCACCAGGAAGCTGTCGAGCGAGTCCTGGACGGACTGGATCTCCTGGAAGGCGTCGGTGGTCAGCTCCTGCCGCCGCAGCGAGGCCGGATAGGCGTCGGCGCTGGGCACCGACTCGTTGGCTCCCGGGTCGGGGGTGGCCTTGGCGGCGGCACTGAGGGTGGCCGGATCGGTCCAGCCGCCTGAGCGGGCGGCGGCGATCGCGGCGGCCATGGCCTGCGCCTGGCTGGTGGTGGGCATCCGCTGCGGCGCGACCACGATGTTCCGTTGCTGTCCCGGCGCCTGCTCGTTGATCATCAGGGACTGGGCCAGGAATTTCTGTACGGCCAGTGTCTCGGCGTCGGCCCGTGTCAGATCGCCCATGAACGCCTTGGACAGCGAGCTGTCCGCGACGACCGCCGTGGTGCCGCCGCCGATGGGCCGGGCGGCGGACGGGGTGTAGCTCAGCGCTCCGGTCTCCCGCAGGCTGTCGCTGCGGGCGATGATCTTGTCGGCGCCGCCCGCCGTGGCCACGCCGACGATGGACGGGTCGATGGCGCCGTCCGCGGGCCAGGCGAAGTCGGTGCGCGGAGTGACTCCGAGGACCGTCTGCACGGTCACGGCGGCCAGGTCGGTGGCGTCCTTCAGATGGCCGAGGGTCCCGGACACGTCCTTGCCGTGGTGGGCGATGGAGGCGATGTCCGGGTCGCCGAACGGCAGGGCGACCACCTCGTCGCCCTGGATCGCCTGCTGGAGCTCGTTGAGCCACTGCTTGGCGTACTCGGTGCCGGCGCCCGGCGTGGCCTGCTTTGGGTCTCCGTCCGGGCCGAGGACCTTGTACGGCTTGGTCATGGCGTCCACGGTGGCCAGCAGGTCCGGATCGATCACCCAGGTCACCGGCAGGCCCTTGGCGAGCGACACCATCTGTTCGAGTCGGCCGCCCGGGGCGAGCTCCGCTGTGAGGTCGTCGTCGCGGAACAGCGGCGACTGCTGGTCGTCGCCCGAGGTTCGGATGTCCATGTGCGGGCGGTCGATCAGCGGCCACAGGAAGGTGGTCCTGGTCTTCTCCCCGCCGCTTTGGGAGTACCAGGGCAGGAACGTCCGCTTGATCCCGAGGACATGCTGGTAAGCGGCGTCCTTGGTGGTGCCGGACGCGGTCACCCCGAGTTGGTAGACCCCGTCGTTGCCCAGACCCAGCGCGCTGACCGGTACATCGAGGGTGAAGGGGAGGCTGATATGCGGCGGGATGTCCGGCAGGTTGGCGGTATGGCCGGGGATCTCGTTGCCGTCCACGGTGGAGAAGCCGCCGTTGGCCGCGGTGTTGCTTATGGCGCTGCGGCTGGTCAGCGGGCCGCCACCGGCGAGGCGTAGGCCGACGTGGGCGTTGGAGATGGTGTCGTCGCCGTCGTTGGTGACCGTGCCGCTGATGGTGAGCGTGTCGTTCTTGGCCGGCGCGGTGGGGGTGAGCGAGTCCACGTCCACTTCCGCGGTGCTGGAGCCGCTGCCCGTGTCGGCGTGCGCGCTGGTCGCGGTGGGGACCTGGACGAGCCCGGTCAGCAGGGCGACACCGACGAGCGTCGCGGCGCGTCGCAGCCAGGAACGAGCAGGGGTGGTTCCGGGGTGCCGTGCCGCCTCGCCCACGCGGTCGTCCGTCCGTCTCTCGTCGCCATCGGATTGCGTCCTGGCATGGTAACGATGGCCGCTGAGGGTAAGTGCCGTGGAGTGCTCTCCAAGATCACCGGGAGGGCCGATAATCCTGGAGACCGCGCCCTCCGCGGCCACGTATTCTGTTCTGTTGTGCCGAACGCCAACAATGTCTCTCAATCCCCGACGTCCGCGGAAGCCAGTGCGCTGAGTCAGGCGCAACGTCGCGCCGTGGCTGAACTGCTGCGGGTATCGCCGGTCGCCGACGACCTCGGGCGGCGTTTCCAGGAGGCGGGGTTCAAGCTCGCCCTGGTCGGCGGTTCGGTCCGGGACGCTCTGCTGGGTCGGCTCGGCAACGACCTGGACTTCACCACCGACGCTCGGCCCGAGCAGGTGCTGAAGATCGTGCGCGGCTGGGCGGACGCGGTTTGGGAGGTCGGCATCGCCTTCGGCACCGTGGGGTGCCGCAAGACGGACGCCGAAGGCAATGTCTTCCAGATCGAGGTGACGACGTACCGGTCCGAGGCCTACGACCGGGACTCGCGCAAGCCCGAGGTCTCGTACGGCCACACCATCGAGCAGGACCTGGTGCGACGGGACTTCACGGTGAACGCGATGGCGGTCGCGCTGCCGGGCATCGAGTTCGTCGACCCGTACAACGGTCTTGAGGACCTGGCCCAGCGGGTCCTGCGGACGCCGGGCACTCCGGAGGAGTCCTTCTCGGACGATCCGCTGCGGATGATGCGCGCCGCGCGCTTTGCCGCGCAGCTGGACTTCACCGTGGCGCCAGAGGTGGTCACCGCGATGAAGGAGATGGCCGACCGCATCGAGATCGTGTCGGCGGAGCGGGTACGTGACGAGCTGAACAAGCTCATCCTCAGTGATCACCCCCGCGAGGGCCTTCGGCTGTTGGTGGAGACCGGTCTGGCACAGCGGGTGATTCCCGAGCTGCCCGCGCTGCGGCTGGAGCGCGACGAGCACTTCCGGCACAAGGACGTCTACGAGCACAGCCTGACGGTGCTGGAGCAGGCGATGGCCCTGGAGACGGACGGCCCCGACCTCGTGCTGCGGCTTGCGGCGCTGCTGCACGACATCGGCAAGCCCAAGACGCGGCGGTTCGAGCCGGACGGTCGGGTCTCCTTCCACCACCACGAGGTGGTGGGGGCGAAGATGGTCAAATCCCGGCTGACCAAGCTGAAATACCCGAATGACGTCGTCAAGGACATCGCGAGGCTGGTCGAGCTGCACCTGCGGTTCCACGGCTACGGCAGTGGCGAGTGGACTGACTCGGCGGTGCGGCGGTACGTCCGGGACGGCGGGCCGCTGCTGGACCGGCTGCACAAGCTGACTCGTTCGGACTGCACGACCCGAAACAAGAAGAAGGCCGCGGCGCTGGCGCGGACGTACGACTCCCTGGAGGAGCGCATCGCCCAGCTGAAGGAGCAGGAGGAGCTCGACTCCATCCGGCCGGACCTCAACGGCAACCAGATCATGGAGATCCTGGGGGTTCCGGCGGGCCCGGTGGTCGGCAAGGCGTACAAGCACCTGCTCGAACTGCGGTTGGAGAACGGGCCGATGGCCTATGACGACGCGGTGGCGGCACTCAAGGAGTGGTGGGCCGGGCAGCAGTAGCCACGACACGGGCCCTCGGCGGTCCGGTGCGATGTTTCACGTGAAACGCGGTGTCCCGCGACGCCATGTTTCACGTGAAACGCCGCGCCGGACCGCCGTCGTGTTTCACGTGAAACATCGCCGAACGCCTCACCGGTGGCGTAGCAGGGCTGTTCCGGCGGCGGTGGCGCCGTAGAGCATGGCGATCAGGATCAGCAGCAGTGGTGAGCGGCCATCAGGCGGGAGCATCAGCGCGGCGATCGCGGCCGAGCCGACGAAGGCGACGTTGAAGAAGACGTCGTAGAGCGAGAAGACACGGCCGCGGTAGGCGTCATCCACGGAGGACTGCACGACGGTGTCGGTGGCGATCTTCGCGCCCTGCGTGGTGATCCCCAACAGGAACGCCGCGACCAGCATCGGCGCCGGGCTGAACGGCAGACCGAGCGCGGGCTCCAACACCGTGGCGGCAGCGGCGCAGACCGTGATCCAGCCGGCGAGGCCGAACCGCCCGGTGCCCCAGGGCGTGACGACCGCCGCCACGAAGAAGCCGGCACCGGAGACTCCGACCGCGAGCCCGAGCAGCGCCAGTCCCCCGGAAGTGTCCGAGGGGGCCGTCCAGGAGTACCGGCAGAGCATCAGCAGGGTCACGGTCAGCGCCCCGTAGCAGAAGCGCAGCACAGCCATGGCCCCCATCGCGTAGGCCGCCTGGCGGCGCTTCGCCAGGTGCCGTAGCCCCTCGATCAGGCCGCGCACCGTGCTGGTCACGGCGGCGGCTATCCGTGGCTGGAGCAGATGAGGGTCGGGCCCGAGTCGGTCGGCGCCCATCGTGCGGGCGGACAGCCCGGCGCACAAGTAGAGCAGCGCCGCCAGAACCACGACCACGGCATCAGCCCCGATGCCCGCCGCCATCCACAGGTGCACGACGAAGGCGGCCCCGCCGCCCGCGGTGGCGGCGATCGTTCCCGCCGTAGGGGAGACCGAGTTGGCCACTACCAGCCGTTCGTGGTCCACCACCCGTGGCAGGGCCGCCGACAGCCCAGCCAGGACGAAGCGGTTGACGGCGGTGACGGACAGCGCGGAAAGGTAGAAGACCCAGTCCGGCACATGGGTGACGATCAGCGCCGCCGTGCCCGCCGCGAGCACGGCGCGCAGCAGGTTGCCGTAGAGCAGTACCTGCCGCCTGCGCCAGCGGTCGAGCAGGACGCCGGTGAACGGCCCGAGCAGGGAGTACGGCAGCAGCAGCACCGCCATCGCCGCGGCGATGGCCGCGGGCGACGCCTGCCTTTCCGGGGTGAACACCACGTAGGCGGCGAGCGCGACCTGGTACACGCCGTCGGACAGCTGCGAGAGCAGCCGTACCACCAGCAGCCGCCGGAAATCGAGAAACCGCAGCAGCACGCGAAGATCCCGTACGACGGCCATGCCGACAGCCTCACACAAGCGCGAGGCCCCCGGACGGATTCTCCGGGGGCCCGCGATCAAGACGTTGCCGATGCGTTGCCGGCGCTTTAGCACACGGCGCCACATCCGCAGCGCGCGGCGCTGTTCTCGCTAGCGCGCGGCGCTGTTCTCGCTAGCGCACGGCGCTGTGTCTCGCTAGCGCTCGACCTCGCCCTTGATGAACTTCTCGACGTTGTTGCGGGCCTCGTCGTCGAAGTACTGAACCGGCGGGGACTTCATGAAGTACGAGGACGCGGAGAGGATGGGGCCGCCGATGCCGCGGTCCTTGGCGATCTTCGCGGCGCGCAGCGCGTCGATGATGACACCCGCGGAGTTCGGGGAGTCCCAGACCTCCAGCTTGTACTCCAGGTTCAGCGGGACGTCGCCGAAGGCACGGCCTTCGAGACGGACGTACGCCCACTTGCGGTCATCCAGCCAGGCCACGTAGTCGGACGGGCCGATGTGGACGTTCTTCTCGCCCAGGTCGCGATCCGGGATCTGGGAGGTGACGGCCTGGGTCTTGGAGATCTTCTTGGACTCCAGGCGCTCACGCTCGAGCATGTTCTTGAAGTCCATGTTGCCGCCGACGTTGAGCTGCATCGTGCGGTCCAGGATGACGCCGCGGTCCTCGAACAGCTTCGCCATCACGCGGTGCGTGATGGTGGCGCCCACCTGCGACTTGATGTCGTCGCCGACGATCGGCACACCCGCCTCGGTGAACTTGTCCGCCCACTCCTTCGTACCGGCGATGAAGACCGGCAGCGCGTTGACGAACGCGACCTTGGCGTCGATGGCGCACTGGGCGTAGAACTTGGCGGCGTCCTCGGAGCCGACCGGCAGGTAGCAGACCAGAACGTCGACCTGCTTGTCCTTGAGGACCTGCACCACGTCGACCGGGGCCTCCGGCGACTCCTCGATGGTCTGCCGGTAGTACTTGCCGAGACCGTCGAGGGTGTGGCCGCGCTGGACCGTGACACCGGTCTGCGGGACGTCGCAGATCTTGATGGTGTTGTTCTCGCTGGCGCCGATGGCGTCCGCGAGGTCGAGACCGACCTTCTTGGCGTCGACGTCGAAGGCGGCCACGAACTCCACGTCACGGACGTGGTAGTCACCGAACTGCACGTGCATAAGGCCGGGCACGCGGCTGTCCGGGTCGGCGTCCTTGTAGTACTCGACGCCCTGCACCAGCGACGCGGCGCAGTTGCCCACGCCGACAATGGCTACGCGAACCGAACCCATTCCGGTTGCTCCCTGTGTACTCGATTACTCGGCCCTACGTGTGCGGGGCCTCATTTGGTGTTGTCGGTCGGATTCGTATCGTCGCGACCTTGGTCGGCGGGGCGGCCCTTGGCGCGGCCTCGGCCCGCCCGCTCTGTCTCGATCAGCTCGTTGAGCCAGCGGACCTCGCGCTCCACCGACTCCATGCCGTGCCGTTGCAGCTCAAGGGTGTAGTCGTCGAGCCGCTCACGTGTGCGGGCCAGTGAGGCTCGCATCTTCTCCAGCCGCTCCTCCAGGCGGCTGCGGCGCCCTTCGAGGACCCGCATCCGTACGTCCCGTTCGGTGTGGCCGAAGAAGGCGAAGCGCACACCGAACTGCTCGTCCTCCCAGGCGTCCGGCCCGCTCTGGGCCAGCAGATCCTCGAAGTGCTCCTTCCCAGCGGAGGTCAGCCGATAGACAATCTTCGCCCGTCGCCCCGCAAGTGGCGCGGCGAGCGGGTCATCAGAGGTCGTCTCCTCGGCCAGCCATCCCTGAGCGACCAGTGTCTTCAGGCACGGGTAGAGGGTGCCGTAGCTGAAGGCACGGAAGACTCCAAGCGAGGTGTTGAGCCGCTTGCGCAGCTCGTAACCGTGCATCGGCGACTCCCGGAGCAGGCCCAGGACCGCGAATTCGAGGACGCCGGAACGCCTGCTCATCTTCGCCTCCCTGGCTCATGGATAGCCGTGGTAGTCCTGTCCCTACCTGTCGCCCGTGCTGTCGGGATCTTCTTTATCTCGTTTTGATGTATCGAGTCGATACATCGCGACGATAGAACGGCCCTGTGGATCTCGCAAGACATGGCATGGTGAGCGGCATCACATCTGGTGCTCGTAAGAAGGTTCGCGGGCTGTCAACTGTCCGTTATGTGGCGAACGTTGGGGTAGTTCGCCCTTTGACGGTGCGTACTCTGTTCGCCATGCAAACCAACGGGAACCTTGTGGCGCCGGGAGGCGTCATGGTCCTGGGTGCCGTGTGGCCCGGCGGGGCCGCGATCCGGGGGGACCGGAAGTCAACTGCGACCTTCAGGCGACACCGCCTGGCCGAGGAGTAGCTGGAACCATGAGCGAGCACCGCCGAAAGCCGCCGCAGCCGAACGGTGGCGGGCGATCCACGCCCCGGCGCGGGGCCCAGCCGCCCCCGCCCGCCTCCCCAGGACGGCGGGCCACGCCACCACGCGACGCCTCGGGCGCGAGAGGACCCGCCGCCGGACGCCGCCCCGACGACCCCGCGGGGCAGCCTTACGCCAGCCGTGCGGAGGCCCGGCGGGCGGCGCAGAGCGGTGGCCGCCGCCGGGCCGCAGGGGCGGGCGGCGGCACAGGAGGACCCGGCGGCGGGCGCCGGGGCACCGGGGGCCCCGGAGGCGAACGGCCGAAGCGCTTCATCGACTACCCGCGCTGGGGCAAGAGCGGCTGGCGCCGCTGGATGCCGTCCTTCAAACAGATCACGGCGATCAGCTTCGTCTTCCTCGGCACGCTGGTCGGCCTCATCGGAGTCGCCTACGCGATGGTCGGCGTGCCGGACCCGAGTGCCGCCTCCAAGACGCAGAAGAACGTCTACTACTGGTCCGACGGCTCACGCATGGTGGTCTCCGGCGGAGGTGACCTCAACCGGCAGATCGTCCCGCTGGACCAGATCTCCAAGTCGATGCAGAACGCCGTGATCTCGATGGAGAACGCCTCGTTCTACACCGACCACGGTGTGGACCCCCAGGGCATCCTGCGCGCGATGCTGAACATGGCCAGGGGCGGCGAGACCCAGAGTGGCTCGACCATCACCCAGCAGTACGTGAAGAACACCTACCTGGACCAGTCGCAGACCGTCACCCGCAAGCTCAAGGAGCTGATGATCTCGATCAAGGTGGGCATCAAGGTGAAGAAGCCGGACATCCTCGCCGGCTACCTCAACACCGCCTACTACGGTCGCGGCGCCTACGGCATCCAGGCCGCCTCACAGGCGTACTACGGCGTCAACGCCAGCGCGCTCAAGCCGGACCAGGCCGCCTTCCTGGCCGCCGTGCTCAACGGCCCGAACCTGTACGACCCGGCGGGCGGCGTCGGCGATCTCGCCTCTCCGCAGCAGAACACCGCACGCGCCAAGCAGCGTTGGGGCGAGGTGCTCGACCGCGAGGTCAAGACCGGCGACATGTCCCAGCAGGAGCGCCAGCAGTACCAGAACTTCCCGATGCCGCAGCAGCCCAAGCGGTCCACCGACAAGGCGGGCCAGATCGGCTATCTGACGGACCTCGCGGACAAGTACATCTTCAACAACACCAGCATCACCCAGGACAAGCTGGCCAAGGGCGGCTACCAGATCTACACGACCTTCGACAAGAAGTACATGACGGCGCTGCAGCGCGCCGTCGCTGACGTCCGCGACAAGAACATCCGGCCGGACCTGCGTCCGGACACCGACAAGTACGTCCAGTTCGGCGGTGCTTCCGTGGTGCCGGGCGACGGCGCCATCAAGGCGATCTACGGCGGTGAGGACTACCTCAAGCACTTCACCGACAACGCCGACTACACCGGTGCCCAGGTCGGTTCGACCTTCAAGCCGTTCGTGCTGGCGGCGGCGATGCGGGACGGCGTGCGCAAGCCCAGCGGCCCCCCGGACCAGCCGGACTCCATGCGCACCCCGGTGTCGCCGAAGAGCATGTACACCGGCGTCAACAAGTGGAAGGTGCTCAACTACGACGGTTCCGTCTGGCAGGACAAGGACGGCAACGAGTGGCTGCAGCAGAACGACGACAACGAGTCGTTCAAGTCCATCGACCTCAAGAGCGCGATGGAGCAGTCGGTCAACTCCACCTACGTCCAGCTCGGCATGGACGTGGGCCTGGACAAGGTCAAGCAGGCGGCCCTGGACGCGGGTGTGACCTCGGACAGCCTGGCCAGCACCAACGGCCCGTCGTTCTCCATCGGTACCTCCTCGCCCAGCGCGATCCGGATGGCGGACGCGTACGCGACCTTCGCCAAGAGCGGTCTGCAGGCCGAGCCCTACTCGGTGACCAAGGTGCTGGACTCCAAGGGCGTTCAGTTCCAGCACGAGGTCAAGACCAAGAAGGCCTTCGACCCGGCGGTCGCCGACAACGTCACCGACGTGCTCCAGGGCGTCGTCCAGGAGGGCACCGGTACCGCCGCCAAGGCGCTCGGCCGGTACGCCGCCGGTAAGACCGGTACCACCGACGACAACAAGTCCGCGTGGTTCACCGGCTACACCCCGCAGCTGTCGACCTCGATCGGCATGTACCGGATGGACGACCAGTCCAAGAACCCCACGTTCCTGAAGATGTACGGCGTGGGCGGTCTGCAGAAGATCTACGGTGCGTCCTTCCCCACCGAGATCTGGACCGAGTACATGAAGGCGGCGCTCGCCGGGCTGCCGAACGAGAACTTCGAGACCCCGCAGCCCATCGGCTCGGTGGTCTACGGTGACGGCGCGAGCCCGTCCCCGAGCGCGACGCCGTCGACGTCGCCGTCCAGCTCGCCGAGCACCAAGCCGTCCGCACCGCCCTCGCACTCCCCCTCGCCGTCGATCAGTCCGTCGCCGTCCCAGAGCTGTGCCGATCTGCTGAACTGCCAGCCGGGCGGTACGACGTCCGGTGGCGGTCCCGGTGGCGGCCCTGGAGGCGGTCCCGGTGGCGGCCCCGGCGGTGGTCCAGGAGGTGGTCCCGGCGGTACCGGAGGCCCCGGTACGGGGGGCACCAGCAAGGGCACCAGCAACGGTGCTCTGTTCGGCGGGCCCAACGGCTAGCCACCACTAACCGGCGTACGCCGACAACACGGCCGT